>PXBQ01000440.1 GCA_003566875.1 Spirochaetaceae bacterium
AGACCGCCGATGAAGAAACCGATCACCGCGACGAGCGACCCGACGTTCAGGAGCGAGAGACCCATGACCGCGTGGCCCGACGTGCAGCCGTCGGCGTATCGCGTCCCGAACCCGATCAGGAATCCTCCAAACACCAGCGTTACCAACGTACGCGCGGTCGGCAGCGCCGCCGCGGCGAAGAGCTCTCGCGGTTGAAGCTCGGTGATCTCGGTTATCCCCCACGATGCGAACAGCGCGCGCGCTCCGTCGCTGATCGGCGGAGCCGCTCGGCCTCCGAGAAACACGACCGCGATCGCCGCACCGACAATGAGACCCGCAACCATCGCGAGGTTCCACGCCTGGTCCTTCCAGTTGTAGGAAAAGTACTCGGCCTTCGGCTTCAGAACGGCCGCGCAGATGTGCCGGAAGGAACTCGAGACGCCGAAGTGTTTGTTCGAGCTCAGAAGAAGAATCGGAACCATCAGCCCGAGAAGTGGGCCACCGATGTACCACGGCCACGGACGACTTAGAAAATCGATCATTTTTGCCTCCTCTTCGACGTGTCTGTCCCGATTGGTAAACTTGAGTTAATCGCTATAGATACTGCGTTAAAGTACCGTGATCAGGCGCCTTCGTCAACATTCGCCATCCTAACTCAAGGTGTGATACAATACCAGTATTATGGACGACACACAATTTCTCGCTGGAATCCGGGCCGAGTTGTTCACGTGCGTGGTTGGCGACGTGATGGACACGATGGGACTGATCCACCAGTTTCTGCCGCCGCGTATCAGACCGGTCGATCCGGACATGGTGATCGTCGGGCGCGCGATGCCGGTGCTCGAAGCCGACTGCGCCACTGCGAGGATCGGGCATCTCGACGAGCACAGAGCGTTTGGGATCATGTTCGATGCGCTCGACGATCTCAAACGCGACGAAGTGTACGTCTGTTCGGGAGGGTCCGACACGTACGCGCAGTGGGGCGAGCTCATGAGCACGCGCGCGGCGAAACTCGGCGCGGCGGGCGCCGTGCTGAACGGACGCCATCGCGACACACGCGGGATCAGGCGGCTCGGATTTCCGACGTTTTCGTTCGGGCCGTACGGGCAGGATCAAGGCGTACGCGGGCGTGTGATCGATTATCGTTGCACAATCGAGTTCCCGAACGGCGTTCGCGTGCACCCCGGCGATATCGTGTTCGCTGACATCGACGGTGTCGTGATCGTCCCTCGCTCGAAGGAACACGAGATTATCGCCGCAGCGCTCGAGAAGGTGCGAGGAGAGAACAAGGTTCGTTCGGCGATCGAGGACGGTATGTCGACGCGCGACGCGTTCGAGAAGTACGGGATCATGTAGCGGCGCGTTGCACTCGGCCTCGCCGATGCACGCGCGGCTATAACTCGACCACGTCGACCTCGAACTGGAACAGCTTGATGCCCGCCGCCGGGAAAACCGACTTCACGCGACGGACCGCTTCGCGGACCGCGAGCCCCTCGGTGCTGTCCGAGTAAATCAAGATTACGACGTTCTCCTCGGGCCATATGTGGTCGCCGTGGCGCTCGCCGGAGCTGCCCGCGCCGTGAACCGAGGTGAGTTTTGTGTAGACGTTCGGCAGACGGAGTTCACGAAACTGCTCGAGCAGATCGTCCTCGATCGATCTGTTTGCGATTATCTCCGATCGAATCACGTTTCACCTCCCGAACCGTCGGCGTCCAACCTCGTTTGGTCCTGGGCCACATACTCGGTGTGTTCGTACCGTTGTTCGAGCCGGGCGTTCCGGCGCGCGACTCGCTCGGCGGCTCCCTTGTTCAGCGCGGCGTACAAGACAGGCACAAAAAACAGCGTGAGGATCGAGCTCATCGTGAGGCCACCGATCACCGTCAGCGCGATCGGGCGGATCAGGTCCGAGCCTTCGCCTCGCAGGAACGCGATCGGCACGAGGCCGAGTACAGTCGTGAGCGTCGTCATGAGAATCGGCCGCAGCCGGCTCCCGCCGGCCTCGATGCACGCCTCGGCGAGCTCCATTCCGCGCGCGCGCAGCAGGTTCGTGTAATCGACCAACACGATTCCGTTGTTCACGACGATCCCGACGAGCATCACCAACCCGACCGCGGTAAAAACGCTCAGGTTTACCCCCGCGACAAAATGGATTCCGATCACGCCGATCAGCGTCAACGGGATGCTGAAAAAGATGATGAACGGGTCAACGAACGACTCGAACTGCGCGGCCATGACGCCGAAAACGAGCAGAATCGCGACCAACGTGATTCCCGCAAACGTCGTGCCGTACTTGATCAGGTCGTCGTACTCTCCGGCGAACTCGATCACCATGCCGTCCTCGAGTGGAACTCGTTCGGCGATCAAAGACCGGATTTGTGGCTCGACCCGAGCGGCCTGTGCTCCGGGGATGAGCCCCGCGTCGACACGGAACTGCCGCGCCTGGTTTACGCGACGGATCGTGACCGGGCCGGTTCCGCGTTCGAACGTCGCGAAGTTGGCCATCGGCACGCGGATTCCCTGCTGGTTCATGACGTATATCCGGTCGAGATCCGGAATCTGGCGGCGGTCGCGTTCGTCGAGGATCAAGAAGATATCGCGTTCACGGCCGTCGAGGCGAAGCTGCGACGCGGTAATACCGTCGAGATTTGCGCGCACCTCGCGTCCGACCGTCGCGACGTCGAGTCCGAGCGCGTACGCGCGTTCGCGGTCGATCACGATATTCACTTGCGGCAGCCCTTCGCTGATGTTGAGCTGCGGATCGACGATCTCATCGATCTCGGCCGCGATTAAGTCGCGTATTTCTTCGGCGACGCGGCGTCCCGCGACGATGTCCTCGGTGCGTACGACGATCACGATCGGTGCGCTGCCGGTGAACGACGGCCCACCACCACCGCCAAAGCTCAGGACCGCCCCCGGGAAGGAGTCGAAGTACGCGCGAAGCTTCCTCCGCACATCGAGTTCGGTATCGATCCGCTCGTCAAACGGAGGAAGCGTGACCGTGATGTTCCCGCGGTGCGAGTTTGCGCCGCCGCCGACGCTCAAGACGACGTCCGTGAAACCCTCGATCTCGGTCCGGACGATACTCTCGAGTTCTCGAAGCTGTTCACGCGTCACGTCGAGCCGCGTCCCGACCGGTAGCGTGAGATTCACGCGAACGCTGTCGGACTGTTGTCCCGGCAGGAACTCGAGACCGACGCCCGCGACCATCGCAAAACTCGAGACGAACAGAACCGCAACCAGCACGATCGTCCACGTCTTGTGCCTGAGCACAACGGCGACCGCACGTTTGTACACCGTGTCGAGCGACGTGAAAAAGCGCCCCATGGAATCGTCGATCCTCTTGAGTATCCCGTGCAGAGGTCTCTGCGCGCGCGAGGCCAAAGGAAAGTAATGGCTCGAGAGCACCGGAACGAGGAAGATCGCGACGAGAAGCGACGACGAGAGCGAGATCACGACAGTGAAGGCGAGACCCGCGAAGAGTTCTCCGATGAAATCGAGTTGATCGCGAAACAGCGCGATCGGCAGGAAGACGCAGATCGTCGTGAGCGTCGCCGAGACGATCGCGTTGATCATCTCCTGCGACCCGAGGATCGCCGCGGGTTTGAGTTTTGCGCCTTTCTCGCGGTACCGGTAGATGTTCTCGAGAATGACGATCGAGTTGTCTACGAGCAATCCGACGCCGAGCGCCAGACCCGCGAGCGTCATGAGGTTCAACGTAAGGCCCCAGAAGTACATCAGCGTGATCGTGAACACGATCGACGTCGGAATCGAAATCGCGACGACCATCGTTGCTTTGATGCTGCGCAGGAACACGAACAGGATAATGACCGCGAGCACTGCCCCCGAAACCGCCTGCGACGATACCGTCGAGAGCGAGTCACGGATGATCTGCGTCGTGTCGACAAGGACCTCGAGCCGAACGCCGGTCGGGAGCGCCGCGTTGATTCCGTCGATCTCGGCGAGCACAGTGTCGGCGGCGCGGACCGAGTTCGCGTCGCTCTGTTTCTGAACCGAGATCGATACCGCGGGCTCCCCGTTCACGTACACCGCGCTTCGTTCGGCGCGCAGACCCTCGGTCACGTCGGCGAGGTCGCGAAGCCGGATGCCGACCGCGGTCGGCGTCGGGTCGCTTGATCGTTCGACGACGCGACGCGCGACGACCGCGTTCCGCAGGTCTTCGATCGACCGGAACTCGCCGACCGTCTGCACGATGTACGAGCGATCGCCTTCGGTGATGCTGCCGCCGCCGAGCTGGATGTTCTGCGATCGGAGCGAGTTCGCGATCTGCGTGAACGTCAGGCCGTACGCGTCGAGCCGGCTCCGCGGAATCTCGACGCGTACGACGCGCTCGCGCCCGCCCGACACTTGCGTGAGCGCGACACCTTCGAGCTGCTCGATGCGCGGTTGAACTATCTCGACCGCGAGTTCTCTGAGATCCTCCGGGCTGCGGTTACCCGATACGCGCAGTTGCAGGATCGGGATCAACGACGGGTCGAACCTCAGGATCGACGGCGACCCGACGCCGTCGGGCAAGACGTTTCGTACGCGTTCGAGCCGGTCTCGAACCTCGTTGGTCGCCTCGTCCATGTTCGTGCCCCACGTGAACTCGAGCGTGATCTGGCTCGAGCCGCGGGAGGAGGTTGACGAGACCTGTTGGATATTCCCGACGTTGCTTAACGTGCCCTCGAGCAACCGGGTGACCGACCGTTCAACTTCTTCCGGCCCGGCGCCGTCGAAACTCGTCTGCACCGTGAGCACCGAAGGTTGGATTTCCGGCAAGAGGTCGACCGGTAGGTCGATCGCCGTGTACAAACCGAACGCCGTCACGATCGCAAAAATGACGAAGAACGTCGTCGGGCGGTTGACGATGGTTTTGGTGAGCATGCGTCACGGCTCTCCGCGTGAAACGTCGACGACGCGTACCGGAGTCCCCGCGTCGAGCAGATTCTGACCGCGTGTCACGACGCGCTCGCCCCCGGACACGCCCGAGACGAGTTCGATTCGTCCTCCGCTCTCGATCCCTGTAGTGACCGGCCGGAGCTCCGCGCGATCGCCCACGCCGACCACAAACACGTGCGGTCTCCCGTCACGCCGGACGACGGCCGGTTGCGGAACCGTCAGTGCATCCGGTCGTTCGTTCAGCACGAGCTCGACGCGCGCGAACATACCCGGTCGGATTCGCGCGTCGCGCGTCGTCAAC
>PXBQ01000384.1 GCA_003566875.1 Spirochaetaceae bacterium
AACGTAATCAGGATAATCCGCTTGAGCGACCCGGCCAATTCCGTGATACGCGACTCGTTCAACATGTACGACAGCAACAGGTGACTTTCAACCGTCACCGACTGGCGGACGAGAACCAGCGCGAACAAAGACAGTACCATGATCCCCAAGCCACCGATTTGGATCAACAGCAAAATGATGACTTGCCCCCACACTGTGTAGGCCGTGGCGGTGTCGACAACAATGAGCCCGGTGACGCACACGGCACTTGTCGCGGTGAACAGCGCGTCCACCAACGGCAACCCCTCCCCGTCGACCGTCGTGAACGGCATCATCAGCACGAGCGTCCCCACCACGATCACGAGCAGAAAGCTGAGCGCGACCGTCTGGGCGGGATGCGTCACGACAGCGGTGACAAACTCAGACAACCGGCGAAGACGCGAAAAAACCTTCAACAGCAGAAACGCGTTGCGAATAATGAGTACCGACTGATAACCGCCTGCCGGCTGCGGTATCGCCTGGAATACCAACGCCTTGTTGTAGGCGAAAAGCGACAAGAATAACAGCAGAAACGCGAGCGACGGAAGATTGAAGCGTAGATAATTACGTTTCACGGGGGCGCGGGCGAAAGCGCCCCCCGCCTCGATCAACGTCAGCCCGATCACGAGGAAGTCCACGACTTGCACCAGCAGAAACAGCCATCTCGGCTGCGGGCTGATCTGCTCCAGAAAGAGAGAAATCACCCCAAAAAAAAGCGCCGCGAGTATGAGATGTGTCGAATGCAAGCCCCACCGTTGCCGCACAGACGGATAGTACTCGTTTTGCGATTGTGGTGTCAAAGTCTAAACGAACCGACAAAAGCCCCACGCACAGGGCACGCCCGCGCGGCTTGCTTCCTGATTCCAGTGATTTCCATGCGACATCTATGACACACACGTACGGCGACCGCCGTTACCTTGTTTGACCGTCGTGCGGTTGCGACAGTATCTTAAATTTATACAGCGTAGCTCGTTATCCGGATTTTGCCGATCAAACGTGATCGAGGAGGTTTTATGCAGACGTACATCGTAGTAGCCGATGCTTCGAGGGCGAGATTTTTCACGCGCGAGGGCGAGCAACTCGTGGAACAGGAGCCACTTCTTCACCCCGAAGGGCGACTGCACGAGGGAGACCTGGTGACCGATCGCGGGGCCGATGTGCACGAGTCTACGGCTACCACGGCACGAAGCACCCACGAAGCGGACAAGGCCAAGAAGCACGAGACTGAAGTGTTTGCCAAACGCGTTGCGGATCGGCTTTATCACGAACGTGTCGAAAACCGTCTTGGAACGCTAATTATGGTAGCGGCACCGACCTTTCTAGGGGTGTTGCGCGACAAACTCGATGATTCCACTAACCGATTAGTGACGCACGCCCTAAACAAAGACCTCGCTGAATCCGGCGTTGAAGAGATCGGCGCTGCCGTTGCTGAGTTGGGCTCTTGATAACCACCGACCGTGATTATCCCACCTGCCGGACTATGCTACGGCGATGACCCGGACTCCAGGAGACCGATCGAGTAGCACTTCCCGTCGGCGGTGCAGCCCATCTCCTGCTCCTGACCGTCGATAAGGCGCCGCGCGTACACGCGATCCGGCAGAATTTCCAGTACCAAGGTGTTGGCACGGTGGGTTATCTTGAACGACAGTCTGCGCCAGCTCTGCGGCAGCTGTGGATTCAGTTCGATCTTGTCCTTAAAAAGGTGAATGCCGGCAAAGCCCTTGAACAGGATCTCGATGGTGCCGGCCATGACTCCACAGTGGATGCCCTCCAACGTAGTGCCGCCCTGGGTGTCGTGGATGTCGCTTTTGAGCGCCTCCAGGAACCAGTTCCACTTGTCCTGCCGGTGTGATTCCAGGTAGTTGGAGATTGAGGAGTGCACCACGTAGCTAAGCGTGCTACCGTGGCTCGTATGTTCGATGTAGTACTCGTAGTTGCGGCGCAACAGCTCGGTGGGATCGCCGGGCTGATACCCCATCAGCTCCAGAATGTTGGTCACTTGGGCTGGGGCGAGCATGTAGAAACACTGCAACACGTCGGCCTGCTTGATCACCTTGTAGCGGTTGGGTGACGTGCCTTCGGCCTTGAGAATGCGGTCCATCCGACGGATGTTGCCGTACCTGCGCCGATATTCTTTCCAATCGATCTCCTCAAGCTCCATCCAGCCGCTGAACTGTTCGATAATCCCGTCTTCCCTGATCGGGACGTACATCTTGTGGACAATGTCGTCCCATCGCTCGAGTTCACTCTCATCGAATCCGACCTGTTCACGCAACCGCTGCTTGACCGGTTTCGGCCGGTGGTGATAGGTCTCGATGGTCTTGTGCAGCAGCCATGCGGCCATGATGTTGGTGTAGGCATTGTCGTCGATTCCGCCTTCAGAGGCGCCGGGGTACTTTTCGTGAAACTCATCGGGACCCACGACTTTTCTGATGTGATAGCGGCCATCGGCATCGTCTATCCGGGCGATGCCGGCCCAAAAACGCGCCATCTCCAGCAACATCTCCATGCCGTACTCGTTGATAAACTCGGAGTCATCGGTTGTGTAGAAATACTCCCAGATGTCATAGGCGATCGCGACGTTGATGTGCCGCTGCAGGTACGTCAAATCGGGTCCCCATTCACCGCTTTGGGGGTTGTAATGCAAGGTGTGGGAGTCGCGCGTTCCATCATCCGCCGCTTGCCATGGATATAGCGCGCCTTCAAAATCCTCCTCGCGGGCAATTGCGCGTGCCGCATCCAGGCGACGATAGCGGTACATGAGATGGCTGCGGGTCACCTCCGGGAAGTGCAGGTTGTAGAACGGAGAGATGAACAGCTCGTCCCAAAAGATATGGCCGCGATACGCCTCTCCGTGCAGGCCGCGTGCCGGCAGCCCGTTATCAACAAATGTGCTGTGGGGGTTTGCAGTGACAAGCAGATGATACGCGTGCAGCCGTATGGCCTTCTGGGCAAAGCGGTCTCCCTCGATGACGATGTCTACCCGATTCCAGAGCCGGCTCCACGCGTCGATGTGGTGGCCGAGCAGTTGCTCGAAGCGCGGCAGATCGCGCAGTAGTTCTCGCGACTCTCTCTCGGGCCGGCGTGAGTCCCAGTCGGCGGAGGTGTAGAGGCTCACGGTCTTCTCGTAGATGAGTGGGCGCTCTTGCTGCACGTCTACGGTAAAGACTTCGGTGACCAGGCCGGGCTCGGAGAAGAGCTGCCGAGTCGGACGAACCTCCTGCTCGCCCGCGAAGAAACGCGAGCGGGAGTTCATGCAGATTCTGACGTCTGAGCCGTTGGTACGCGTGTGTAAGAAAATCTGAGATTCGCCACCACCGGCGTCTTGGTCGCCGGAGTCGAGCGCTTCGAGGTGCTTGCTGCTCAAATCGCGGTAGCGCTCCACGCCGTAGTTGCGGACAGTGCCATCGATGCTCGAGCGCAGGGTCACCGTACCGGAGTAGTTGCGCGCAGTGATGCGGTACTCGATTGCGCCGAGATGGACCTGATCGAGACTGGCGATCCGGCGGCTGGAAATGGTGGTGATACGGCCCGAGGCGTCGCGGAAGGTTATCTCACGCGACATGATCGCGTTGCGCATATCGAGCGTGTGAGTATACTCCAGCACGTCTGTGTCCAGCGGCCTGATGAAGTCGTCGTTGTCTACCCGCAGCTCGATCGACAGCCAGTTGGGGCAGTTAACAAAGTCATTGTTGTAGATGGTTTTTCCGTGGACCTCCGAGGGGATCCGGTTGAACAGCCCTGCGACGTATGTGCCGGGGTAGTGAATATTCTCTTTGATGCCTTCGCCTTCATAGGCACCGCGGGTGCCGAAATAACCGTTGCCGACCGTGGTCAACGCTTCGCGCAGCCGCTCCTCGGTCGGCTCAAAACCGTGGTATCGCAGCGACCAGGCGTCTTCGTGCATGGTGGTCGAAAACCATCGGTCGAGTTCCTCCAGCGAGAACTCATGCATGTCGCTTACGACAATATCGGCACCGCGGGCCGTAAGCCCCTCCGGCGCGACGGTACGCGCGACACCGAGTACCAGACCGAAGTTGCCGTTCCTGCCGGCTTCGACGCCGGAGTACGCGTCTTCCACCATCATGCAGTCGTACGGCTCAACACCGAGCCGTTCGGCGGCAACCACAAAGATATCCGGGTTCGGCTTTCCGCTGAGTCCGAGCTCGGCGCTGACCACGCCGTCAACCACCGAACCGAACAACTCATCGAGTCCGGTCTCTTTGAGAATATAACCGCAGCTCTTGCTGGAGGAAGCGACACCAACCTTGACTCCACGCTCGAGCAGGCTGCGAACGAAGTCGACGGTCGAGTCGTAGAGATCAACGCCTTCCTCGTGAATCAGCTCACGGAACCGGCCGTATTTTCTGTTTCCTAACCCGCAGACGGTATCGGCATCGGGAGGATCCGACGGGTCTCCGTAAGGCAGTTCGATATCGCGCGACTCCAGGAACGACTCGACTCCCTGATAACGCGGTTTGCCGTCGACGTACGGTACGTAATCGGCTTCATGGGTGAACTCGCGGAAAGCCGCCTCGCCCTGTGCCTCCATGTTACGGAGAAACTCCTCAAAGGTCCGTTTCCAGGCCCTGAAATGTACCGTGGCGGTCGCGGTGATGACTCCGTCGAGATCGAATATGGCTCCCTTACACGTCATTGCGCTCCCTCCTCGCCGTTTTGCCGTCTACTGTCCTGGTGTAGCGGTCGAGCCCTATGACCAGCACGTCCGGAGCAGGTACAAAGATCGCCGCCGGTGCCACGGCGCGCACCTGGCGGACAAGTTCCTCGCCGGCGCCGACAAAGAGCACAGCGTTCTCGGCCGACCGTTCCATCGCCAGACGCGCCATCGGAACGTCGGAGGCGGTGTCTCCACAGATCAACGCCCCGCCCTTCTCCAACCCCAATCCCAGTTCGCGGTCCAGATAGTCGAGTCCGTTCCCTTTGTCGAAATCCCCGGCGTCTTCGTCCTCGCCCACGGTCAGAATGATCTCGATGTCCTTTCCAGTATCCTCGATCCTCAAAAACCGCTCTTGGGGGTCGAGCTCCTCGACCAGCCGGCGGACCGAATCCAGAAAGCGCTGCGACTTCTGCTCGCTGACGGTGTTATCAACGTCCTGGCGGGCGACGGTGGTCTGGCCAAACTTGAACTGAAG
>PXBQ01000209.1 GCA_003566875.1 Spirochaetaceae bacterium
CGATTACGTCCGGATCGGGCGGAACCTTCTCCGCGACCGTTGTCGTCTCGGTGCGGGCGTCGATCTCGTACGGTGTGCCGTCGATTGCGACTTCGCCCACATCGGTCCGTGCGACGGTGTGCGTTGACGATGAAACGAAGGCAGCATCGTCATCGTACACAAAAACCTCGGTCGATCGACCGTTCTCGTCGAGCGCTTCGAAATCGCCCTTCCAGATTAGCGCGCTCTCGGCGCCGGGAAACCCGAGTACGCGGACGTACTCGCCGCGATACTCGACCGGAACGACCGCCGTTGTGTCACGAATCGTTGTCGTTTCGCTCTCGTACGCCGCCTCGAGCGACAAGAGGCGTTCGCGCAGCGGCGCGGCGTCAAACCTACCCTCGGAGAGATACTCCGCGATCGCGGCCTCGACCGCGCTGTTCACAAACCCGATCTCATCCGGGCGGTTCCAGACGCAGTGTCGTACGAGAAAACAGTCGAGCGGATTGACGGCGTCGCGATCGTTGAGCATAGCAGAAGTCCGCAACAAACCGACGATCTTTTTCCAGCGACGATCGCTTACCGTGACGGTCGTAGAACCGGTCCCGAGACGTGCTCGTATGCGCGACAGGATACTCAGAACCGAGTCGGGAATCGCGATCGACGGTGCGTCGGCGCGCCAGGTTTCGTACTGCGAACGCGCAATCTTCTCGTCGGACGGGACCGGATCGCCGAATGGGTCGTCGGTGTCGCTGATCATCTTCCGGAAAACGCTCTCATCGCGAACCGGATCGACTCGAACGCGAACGAGAAAGCGATCCCAGAACGCGGTGGCTTCATCGTCGAGATCCGGGATCTCGTTCGACGCGGCGATGATACATCGAATCGGGAGGTGGACAACGGTACTGCCGTTGCGGTACAACCGCTCGTTCAAAGCGGTGAGCAGCGAGTTCTGAATCGGTGGACCCGCCCTCCAGATCTCGTCGAGAAAAACGATCTCGGCGTCGGGCAGGTAGCCTTCGGTAATCCGTTCGTACTTGTCGGAATCGCGGAGCCGTTTTATCGAGATCGGGCCGAAGATCTCCTCCGGAGTACTAAAGCGGCCCATGAGGTACTCGAAGGTTCTTGCGTCGCGGTACGCGCATGCGATCCGTCGCGCGACGAGACTCTTGGCTGTTCCGGGAGGGCCCCAGAGAAACAGACTTTCACCCCCGGCCGACGCGAGGAACGCGAGTCGGATCGTTTCGTCGCGTTCGTAGAGGCCGGTCGTGAGTTTGGCGAGAACGGTACGAACGTGTTCGGCGTGCCCCATCGCGTCAACGAGGTGAAACGAGCGACCGCTGTTCCCGGTCGCGTTCGATCGGCGCCGGTCGTGCTCCGTTCACGATGCGCGATGCTTCGCCTGAACGGAGTACGACGCTTCTACCCGATGGATTCATGAGCACAACCTCTCCTCGTGTGACCGAGACGCCGCGTCCGTCGAACACGAACGACGCGTCCCGAGCGGTTACCGTCGCGAACGGCGACTCGATCACGATCGAGAATGTTCCGCCGTCCGGAACGTGTTCCACGATAACGCGTCCTCCGACGACGGTCAACGCCGCGTGGGCGCCGTCGTCGCGGTGTTCTGCCTCGTCGATGGTGACGTGTGTGAGCCCGCCGACCGTGACCGTATGAGCCGCGAACGTGAGTTCGACACGCGCGCGCGCGCGCGTCGCGACCTTCGTTCCTATCGGCGTTTCACGCCCCGTGAACGCCGTCCTCCAGGTTCCGGCCTCTGTGGTGTATTCGACGCGTCCGGTTGTCGCGGTCACAACGAACACTGTGTCCGCCGAGACGCGAGCGGAACCGACGGACAGTAGCAGAATGAGAGTCGCTGTGGTTCGTCGCATGGGGCCTCCTGATCGGGCAACGTGCACGGCCGTCAAAACAAGACGAAGATACTCGTCGAGAAGAAGCCTCGGCCTCGATCGTGATCATCGGTATCGGGATTGGACCGAAGAAACGTGCCGATTCGCGCGTCGAGCCCAAAGTCCGAACTCGCGCGGAGCCTTGCAGCGGCGAGAACGCGAGTTCCGAGGTACGGGCCTGTCGGGTTTCCCGGAAACTCCGGCGCCGGGGCGTCGGTCGTGCGAAAGAAGCTCACCAAATCGAATCCGAGTTCGGTCGCTGCAAGCCACGAAGCGTTGGACGCGATGAACGGCCTAAACGAGTACGCGAGTTCGGCGACAAGACGGTCGGCGAAACCCGCATCGAAGCCGGTTTCCTTTTCGCCGAACCGAACCCGGTGCACCGGGTTAAACCCGGACAGCGCGCCCGAATCGCCCGACGCGTACGTCGTTTCGACGCGAAAACGCGAAAGGTAGACCCGGTCGAGATAGTACCGAAGCGAGAACGAACTCAATAGCGATACGCCGTCGTCGGCCGTAAACCCCGCCGCTATCGACGTCGTGTGAAAGAGATGCGGCACGATAGGGCCGTCGACGCGCAGTCCCGCGAACGCGCCGTCTGCGCCGTTGGTTTCAAGGTCGCGGAGGTGCGCGACGAAAAACTCGGCGTCCTGTCGCGCGACGATCGCCGGCGCGCCGATTGTCGCGACCGAGAGCAGTCGGGGCCCGGCCAAATACACCGAGTCGTCGTCGAGTCGCGCGCGATCCGCGTCCGTCAAGACGATTGGGTTCGTGTTCTTTGAACTCAATCCGGTGTACGCGACGTCGAGCGAAGCTGAAACGCTCGGCCACTCGAAAACGATGGATGCCCCGTCGGCGATCCCGTCGATAATGAGGTTGGTCGGGTCCGAAAACCGACGTCGCCCGAGCTCGAACGAGAACTCTCCCGTGGCACCTGGAAACTCCCGATTGATCAACCGGAATGTCGCCGCGGTCAACTCGACCGAAGCGAGCAGATTCTGCGCAAAGGCATACTCAGCGTACTCCCGGCGGGAATCGCGGCGGCCGGTAACGCCGAGTCTGTACTCCATAGCGATGTGTCCGGGCATGTGGCGCGCTACGCCGAACAGCGAGAGTTCTTCGACCGCGGTGAGGTAGCTCGAGCCGACAGCGTCTGTGTTGCGCAGATGCGCCGCGACCTCGCCACCCGCATCGAGAGTGACACGCGGCTGAGAGAGCAGCGACGCGGCGCTCAAGACGAGCGGAACCGCTATCGCGGTGATACGGTGGGCGATGCGGTGTCTCATTGTCCGAACTCTTCCATCGCCGAGGCCAGGATCGCCAAAGCAGAGCGGCCCGTGAGTTTTTCTCCCGCGTGCGCGCCCGGTTCGACAACATCGAGATAAACGAGCTCACGGAGCGCGTACCGGGGACCTGGGAAGAAACTGTACATCAAACCTCCCGGTAGATCGAAAGTCTGGACGATCAGGAACGCGTACTCCCCGAGCGAGATCGGTGAGCCAGGCGTCGCCTCCGGCACGCGAATACCGGCGCGCGTGAGGTGATTCGGCGCGTCGTCGAACTGCGAATCGATCGGGACTATCCCGGCCGCTAATCCCACCAGGTACACCGCGTCGGCGACCGTAAGCTGCTCGGTAAGCAGAACGTCTCCGCTGAACTGGGCCGATTGCGCGCCGAGAGCGACCGAAGCCAAGAGAAACCATACGCCCAGTGCTGCCCCGTGCCGCGGGTGTCTCACATCGACCTCCTATAGCTACCGAGAGTATACCAAAAGCCGTAAAATATTTCTATAATGCTCAGGAATTGTTTGACCGGACTCGGTCATTTAGTTTACTGTATGAGTCAGGTGAATGAGTCAGGAACAGCGTTTTTTCGGAGGCGAAAGAAAAATGTCGGACAGAAACTCGGACCCACTCGAGGACGTTGAGTACGCCGGAATATCGGAGGACGAAAAGACCGAGATCCGCGGCCATATCGAGAAAGTCGCGACTGAAAACAAAATCGACGTCTCGGGGGACGCCTTCTCACTGAAGTCGTTCCGCGCCGGTGCGCTCTTTCCGCTTCTCGTCAACATCGGTGCGATCGTGTCGGTTGCCGTTGTTGTGCTCGTGTTGACCGCGTTGTTTCGGCAGGACGAACGGGTCGTCACGGGCCGAACCGGCGAAATTGCATCGGTCGAGGGGCGGTTGATTCAGGAGTTGCGGCGTGAGTCTCAAGCTCAGCTCTTTGAGAAGGAGCGTCAGATCGCCACCGTTCAGAGACGCCTCGACGAAATCGAACGCGAACGACTCGTGCTCGCCGCGTCGATCGATGAGCGCATTCAACAACGCGAACAGGAACTCCGGGCCGAGCTCGAACGTGAGCTCGAGGAAGAGCGCGCGCGTCTATTGCGCGAAGGGCTCGGTGACGAGGAGATTGAAAACCTCATGCGCGTCTTCGAGGCCGAGCGAACCGCGTACTACGAGCAGCAAATTGCTCAGTATCGCGCGGAGCTCGAAGCCGAACGACTCGCGGTCGAGCAGAACCTCGATCAACTCCGCCTGGATTACAACGATCAACTCCAGGCCTTGCGGGAAGAGCGGTTACAACTCGCCGAGGAGTTCCGTGAGCGCGAAGCATCGCTTCGCGCTCAGCTCGAACAGCGAACGAGAATTCTCGATCGTGCGCGCACCGAAGCGATCGAAAACCTCGCATCCGCGCAGGAGGAACTCGCACAGCTTTCGCGCCGACAGGAGCTTGCCGGCTCGATCCAGAACCAGATCATCGGACAGATCGGACAGATTCGGTCTGCTGTCTCGTTGGAACAGTACGGACTCGCTCGATCGCGGATCGAATCTCTTCGATCATTTTTGAACGAAGACCGTGTGCTTGCGATTCCCGAGATCGCGCGTCGGAGGGAGATGGACCTCTTTCTGCTCGATTCGCTCGAAGCCGTGATCGAGCTCGAGATGTCGGCCGACGGTGAAGTCCTGAGTCTTTCGGATGAGTTAGGCATTCTTGCGCGCATCCGGTCGACGACAGCCGAAGCGCGCGCTGCGACCGACGCCGAACTCGCGGCCGAGCGTTACCGTACCGCGCTGTCCCAACTCCCGGAGCTTTCCGAGGCGTACGCGTTCGTGTGGGATCGGGATGCGGAAGTCATAACGGCTGTCAGGGACGCCGAGATCGCCGAACAACGCGAATCGGCGCGTCAGGCCGTTATGGCGGCGCTCGACGCCGCGACAACGCTCGTCGACGAGGGCCGTTACGGAGCGGCTTTTACCGCGTACCGCGACGTGCTCGCAACTTTACCGGAGACGTCTGATGTTGCCGACCCGATCGTCGGTGGTGCGGCCCGAACCGGTTTTTCGCTTTCGCGGTACGTGGTTACCGGCGAACCGGTCGACGGGATGGGCGTGATCGCCGACACCGCGGACGTCTCGCTCGGCGACGAGCGCGCGCGGTTCGAAGCGATGCTCGCCGACACGGCCGCGACGGCTGCGGCGGAGCAACGTAGCCGTTTTGAGGCCGAACGCGCGGAGCTCGTTCGCGAGCGGGACGAACTGATACGTGAGCTCGACGAGGCACGGGTCGCTCTCGCCGAAGATCGGTCCGAAGCGATTGGGGCGGTGCGCGACGAGCTTGAAGAAACGTATCGGTCGCAGCTTTCCGAGCGTGAGGCCCAAATCGCCGGACTAAGCAGCCGTTCCGACGAGCTCGAGCAACGGATCGTCGCTCTTGACGCGGAGGTCACGCGGCTCGCAGAGTTCGAACGGATTACCGAGGCCGCGGTCGAGAGTTATTCGCGGTACGTGACCGAAGAGGATCGCGCGTTCGCGAACGGTCGCGACGCCGAAGCTTTATTCGAGGCCCGGTTTCAGCTCGATACGTTTCTGGTGTCCGACGCGGTTCGACGATTGTTCCCCGAACTGGGCGACCGGATTCGCGTGTACGATCAAGCGTTTGAGGACGCCGGCCGCGAGGTTGCGTTCCTCGATGTTCTCGAGATCATCTCGATCGCGGCGGAGTTTCCGACGCCCGAGCAGCGCCTCTCGTTTCTCCAGTCGGAAACCGTCGCCGTCGACGACGCGGTGTTCCGCGAACTGCTTGAGGAGCTGACTATTCTGGTTCAACAGTAAAAAGCCGACCGGTCGTCCGGTCACCACATGAACCGGACGCCCACCGCGACGTTTCGGAAATCGAGAGCGAACGAGTCGAAGAACAAATAACCGGGAATACGTCCATCGGGATAGAGATGAAGCGGAAACGATCGCGCGCGAAACTCGTCGGAATCGACGGTCCGATACAGCAACGGCGCGTACTCGACGAAGAAGCGGAGCGAGAGCCAAGGTGAGTACTCGATACCGGCGAACGGTGTGAATCCAAACGGGGCGGTCGGCTCCACGCCGAATACCGGTCCGCCGTCGGCGTCGGCCGCGAAATCGTGAACCAGGCGCAAAAAAGCGCCGCCGCCGCCGTACCACCGCAGATCACGGCCAGGCTCGGAGAAGTACAGGCCTGCGTGCGCAGAGAGGTTCGTGAGTGGGTTCCCGGATACGAGCGGCGCATTCCCCGAAAAGCCTTCGACGAGGTACACGCCGAGCGCGTACGTCGTGAAGCCGGTTCGGACAAACGCCGTAGCCGGGATAAGGTACCGTGTCACGTTCATGCCTGGAAACTGAATGTTGTTTCCGTAGAGTTCGACACCCCATCTCGCTCCGCGGATGTGTTCGAGTTCGATCTGCACCGAGTCAAAACCCAAATAGAACGTGTCGTCGATCGGGTAATGCCCGACAAGCTCCGCCCGGTACGTGTACGTTGCCGGGTTCGGCAGCGGGACCGTGATCTCGGTGCCGTCGAGTTCGATCGCGGTTTCGGCCAAACCCGTGATTCGCGTACCGGGTTGCGCTGTGATCCGCACCTCGACGGTATCGACGACTTGCCCGTAACTCGAGCGGATCGTCTCGGCTATCGGGTCCCAGAATCCGCGCGAGAGCGTCCGTGCGTCGGTTCGCACGCCGGGTTGTATCGTCAGCGCACCGTGATACGTCTGCCGCAGAATGTCGAAAGTCTCGATCTCCGCGCGGAGATCGTCCATCGAACCCGCAATCGAGACGTACAGCCAGGCGTCGGCGTCGATGATCCGCGCGAGATCGTGTTTTCCCTCGAGAGTCGGCGGAACGGCCGTGTCGGGAGCCTCGAGCACGATCACGTCGGGGTTCGCGCTCCCGGCGGTCGCCATGATCGAGTTGTACAACACAAACCGGTCGTACTCGGTGAGAGTGTCCTCGGTCACTTCGAAGAAGAAAATCATCCGTCGAGGGCGGGAAAACGTCGCGAACTCGACGATCGGTTCGTTTGAAGCGTTCGTGCCGGGATCCTGCGCGGAAACCGGGGCGATCAGCGCGAGGCCCGCGACGAGCATCGCAAACAGTCGCGTAGCGTTCGTGGTGCGGAGTCCTTTCATGTTACCACCATGTTCCGTACGCCGAGAGTTTGCGCGTGACGGGATCGAATCGGAAGAACCGCGCGCCGTCGGGACTGAACGCGAACACTCTCCCGGTCGCGCGCTCGACCGCGGTGCGCGCTACGCGACTTCCGTCGCGGTTGAGGTACTCGAACCAGCCGTCGCGTCTTCGCAGGGCGAGCCCATCGGGAACGTGATACGCGACGCCGGTCCCGATCTCGATCGCCGGACCGAGCTGCTCGCGTGTCGTCAACGTTTCTCCGGGTGAGAAACCGTGCCCCGCGGCAAAATCGGCGGCCGACCGCCTGACAAAGTACACCGCCTGTTCGGCCGGTTCGAGCAGCATAAACTCGAACTCGGTCCCAGCTCCCTCGCCGACCGCAACCGCCTTGAGGAGCCGGAACTCTCGAACGGGCTGTTCGTCGTCGACGGGTGGGAGAATCGCAAGAGAGTCGGGTGTTTCCTCTCGAACCCACGCGTCGGTGAACCGCCTGTACACGATGTCTTCCGAGGACGTGGCGCCGGGCCGGGTCGCGATCAGGTACGTATTCGAGGCGTACGTCACCGCAAAACCCGTGATCCCGAGATTGGGCACTTCGGTCTGCGGTTCGAACGTATCGGTGTCGATCGGCAAACTGCCCGAGAAGAACGTTCCGTCGGACGCGATGCCGATCGGTCGGCCGAGATACCGCAGCTCGTCGGGTTCCGCGACTCGACCGAGGAACTGGAGATTCTCGTCGAAGAACATCAGGTGGGGAACCGGGTCCGGATCCTCGCTCGTGTAGTCTTCCGGGACGATCGGCGTCACGAGCACGACGACTCCGAGCCGATCGGGCGCAAAAGCGAGGCTCGGAAACTCGAAGGCGTGCATCTCGAATCGTGCGCGCATTCCCCGCGGGAGAATGTCGTCGAGCACCGGGGCGACGTCCGAGAGTGCCTGGAGTTCGCCGAGGTATCCAGGGTACGGCGTCGAGAGCAGGAATTCGCATCCCGTCGCTATAACGATCACAATCATGAGCCAGGCGACTTTGATCGAGATGAACCGACGACTTCGTCGCCCACGTTTTGTCACCATCTGCGAACGACCCCCAACGTGATCGGCGGTACGCCGAACGGAACGCGCATCCACGTGCGGCCGAGCAGATTGCCGCCAAACCCGAGAGTGAAGCGCGCCTCGGGCCGCACGAAGATCATCCAGGTATCGAAGTTGAGCTCGAACGCGGGGTTCACCAGCGCTAGATAATAATCGACGAAATCGCCGCCCTCGATCGACGCGACGTTCGTGACGATAGCGCCAAATCCCAGCGATACGTTCATCCGCACGAACGAACTTTGTGGAAGGAAGAGGTACTGTCCGAGCGCGACCGAGAGATCGGTGAACCCGACGCCACGCGTGCCGGGGCCGTCGCCCGGGAGCACCGAGCGGTACTGCTCGAACGCGATGAACGTCTGGTCGGGGATGGCGTAGACGCGCAGACCGACTCCTAGCCCCAAGACCGCCCCGTACGTCGAGTGTGCGTACCCTGCGTATCGGCCGGTCCGCCGGAGGCCCGGCAGGGAGATCTCGAACTCTTCGGATTCCAGCCGGACGGCATGAGTGGCCGGGTGATACCCGTCCTTCTGTACGTCGATACGCACGACGGTGCCGACCGGAAACGGTGTATACGGAACGTCGAGCCGTCCGCCCGTGATGCGGCCGGTGTTACGACCCGCAAAAAGAACGTCGGCCCCCTCTGCCGGCGATCGAACAACGATCGAATCGACGACCCCCGACGGCGGTCGATACTCGTACCGCTCCTCGATGTACCGGGCGAGCGTTTCATCGATTTCGGCGATCGCGCGGTCTACCGTCGTGAACATCGTGAGCCCCGTCCGCGCGCGTGAAAAGACGCCGCCGAGCACCGTTCGCTCGCGGGGATCGTACAACGTCATCTGAATCGCGAGTTGATCGCCGTCGAGCCGATAGAACGCCGCGACGACGAGATCGACCTCGTCGGAGACCGACGCCCCGATCGTGCTGCCGATCCTCACGTCGATCAGGTCGAGATCGGTGCTCTCGGGGCGATGGACAAAAACCGGGTCGACGCCGAGGTCAAATCCGAACGAGTCGAGCCTGTCGCGCAGCCGCTCGAATACGACGTCGCGAACCCGACCGGGCGCCGGTTCGCCCGAGAGATCGCCCATGAACACCAGCGTGACCGGAGCCGGGCGGGGAGCTTCGTCGGGCGCCGGCTGCGCCCGAAGCGGCGGCGCGGCACCGAACGCGACGATCGCCGCCGCGATACCGAACCGCGCGAAAATCCGACGCGTGCGCGATCGGCCCCGGTTTCGGGGAGGAACTGCGTCTCTCATTTTGACTTCATGACCTCGACGCCGTCCCAGTTTTCCGGCGGCGGCGAATCGGCGTACTCCACGCACCGCTGTTTCATCATCTCGGAGGCAAAGTCTTCTCCGAGCATCTTGCCCACCTGCTCGAACTCGCGCGCGGCCTCGGAGAACGACCGCGCGTAGTACAGCTCCATCGCGGCGTTGTGAACCTTCCAGGCTTTCTCGATCTCGGGTGTCAGGGATTGACGCGCGGTGAAGATCCTCACGCCTTTCGTTTTGCCCTTCACGGCGACCGAGTCGAGCAGCCGGCACGGTACGTCGTTTGTGATTCTCTCGTGTACGGTTTCGGAGAATAGGAGCGGCTGCTTGTACACCTTTGTCAGTCCCTCGAGCCGCGACGCGAGGTTCACCATGTCGCCTATCACCGTATAGTCCATCTTGCGCTCGGTACCGATATTCCCGACGGTCACCTCGCCAAAACTGATTCCTATGCCTATATGAAACTCGGGCTTGCCCAATCGAACCTGGTCCTCGTTGAACCGGGCTACCGCGTCGCTCATCTCGATTCCGGCGTACACCGATTGAAGGCAGTCGTCGTCGTGGTGAACCGGTGCCCCGAAAAAGGCCATGATCGCGTCTCCGATGTACTTGTCGATGATACCGTTCCGATTCATGATGATGTCGACCATGATCGAGAAGTACCGGTTCAGAGAGTTCACGAGATCATCCGGAGCCATCGCCTCGGAGATCGTCGTGAAGCTCCGGATGTCCGAGAACAGGATCGAGAGCTCGCGATTCTCACCGATTAACATCGACTCGGGGTTCGCGAAGAAACGGTCGATGAGGTCCTGAGGGACGTACTTCTGGAATATCCTGCGGATTTTCGATTCGCGCTTCTGCGCGAGCACCGCTTCGAACGCGTACTGTTTAATCCGGCCGTACGCGCGGTCGAGCTCGCCGATCATGATGTTGAACGTGTTCGACATTTCGCCGATCTCGTCGCGGTACGCGATCCCGACGCGCGCCGAGAGATCGTTCTCGGTGATTATCCGTTTCATTGCGCCAACGACGCGCATCAGGGGTCCGGTAATGTACCGCACGAATACGAGAAGCAACACCGTCGATACGATCGACGCGATCAACACCAGGTAGAGCGTTTGATACGTGATCCGGTCGACGTCGCTGTAAAACGCATCGCGTTCGTCGGTCACGAGCACGTACCATCCGAACGGCTCAAACGGGAATCCCATCGTAACACGGTCGATCCCGCCGATCGGCAGCGTCGCAAGGTCACGTTCGCCGAGAGCGGCTCGGCGTTGAAGAATCGGGGTCTCTTCGGGGGTCGGCTCGATATCCGACGTTGCGAGCACGATTTCGCCGTCGCTGTTGACCGCGAAGATAACCTCGCTCTCGCTCCTGATTATTCCTTGGGCGTAGACTTCGATGCCGGCCTGCGCCGCGCGGACCATCTCCGGACGATCGGAGAACTCGTTTTCGACTAACAACTGCCACTGGCTCTCGATGTGCCGTTCGAGTTCCGCCGTTTTGAAGTCGAAGAACTCGACAGTGACGCGCGTGATCCCCGTGGTCGCGATGAAGTACGAAGAGGTTCCCGCGATGATCAGAGTCACGACCAGGAGCGGAAGAACGATCAGAATCGTCTTGACACGTATGCTCATCTCGACCTCACGCAAACGGAATTCCAAACCGCGTGTCGACGCGGTCTCTGTACAGTAAGAATAAATCAAAATCCCAAATACGACAATGCCGGTCAGGAAAAACACGCGCGAATGTCGTGATTGAACGTTTTCGTGGGGTATGGTGTTCATCGCGCGGTCGGTGTATCGTTGGGAACGTATGAAATATGCGCACCTGTACTGGACCGAAGTGTCGCGCGAGAAAGTCGTCGACGGCAAAATCTTTACTCTTGAGCGATCGAAGAAGACGGCGCCGGACGGTCGATCGTCCGAGTACATGCTTGTGAACGCACCCGACTGGGTCAACGTGATCGCCGTCGTGCACGATGACGCGGGCCATCCCTGTTTTCTGATGGTACGACAGTTTCGTCAGGGTGGCGAGGCACTCACGCTCGAGTTCCCGGGCGGGATCGTCGACCCCGGTGAAGCTCCCGAGACCGCCGCAGTACGCGAGTTGCGTGAAGAAACGGGGTACACCGCGGAGTCCGTCCGATGCATCGGACGGACCAACCCCAATCCCGCGTTCATGACGAATACGTGTCACACGTTTTTCGCGAACGCCGCGCGCCCTGCAACCGGGCAGGATCTCGACCCAAACGAGATCGTCGACGTCGAACGTATCCCGGTCGACGATGTTCTGCGCGGCGCTGTCGAGGAGTTCGACCGTCACGCTATCATGCTCGCTGCGCTTCGGTTCTACGTTCTCGCGACGTCGAGCGAGAGTTGACCGATCCCCTGCAACCCTGACCGACTCTTTCCCGTCTAAACGGGAAAGGGTAGCCATGAAAAATAACACTGACTCGAAGTTCCTGCTTGTCTCGCCGAGAATGCCCGAGACGTACTGGAGCTACAAACACGTCCTGAGGTTTATCGGAAAGCGCGCGCTCATGCCGCCGCTCGGTCTTGTCACGGTCGCGGCGCTACTGCCGAAGAACATTTCGGTGCGTATCGTCGACATGAACGTCGGACCCCTGCGCGATGCCGATATTGCGGCCGCAGACCTTGTGATGATCTCGGCGATGATCGTCCAGAAAGAGTCGATGGAGGACGTGATTCGTCGATGTCGACGGCTCGGCGTCCCGGTCGCTGCGGGCGGACCGTACCCGAGCTCGTGTTCCGACGAGATCGAAGGCGTGGACCATTTCGTGCTCGACGAGGGAGAAGTGACGCTGCCGCGATTCCTCGCGGACTGGCAGAGCGGTACACCGCAGGCGATGTACCGCTCACCTGAAAAACCGGACCTGTGCACGTGTCCCGTACCGCGCTTTGATCTGCTCGATATGTCACTGTACGACACCGTGCCGGTTCAGTTTTCACGCGGATGTCCGTTCGACTGCGAGTTCTGCGATATCGTTCACCTGTTCGGTCGCAAACCACGGACCAAACCGCCCGAACGGTTTCTCGCGGAGATGGACGCCGCGTACGCGACCGGTTTCACCGGGTCGATGTTCATCGTCGACGACAACTTCATCGGCAACAAACGGTGCGTCAAGGAGCTTTTACGACATATCGCGCGGTGGCAAGATGATCACGGGTTTCCGTTTACGCTCTGTACCGAGGCGAGTATCGATCTCGCGCACGACGACGACTTGCTACAGCTCATGGTGAAGGCGGGTTTCTCTATGGTGTTTGTCGGGATCGAGAGCCCGGTCGCCGAGTCGCTGTCGTCGGCCGGAAAACATCAGAACCTGCGCGAGGACGTTCGTATCGGGATCCGTAAGATCCAGAGAGCCGGGATCGAGGTGACCGGTGGATTCATAATCGGGTTCGACTCCGACCCTCCCGATATCTTCGATCGACAGATCGAGTTCATCGATGAACTTGCGATACCCACCGCGATGATCGGCCTCCTGATGGCTCTGCCGAACACGCGCTTGTTCGACCGATTGAGTCGCGAAGGTAGAATGCTCTCGACGTCGACCGGGAACAATACGTCGGGAGCCGCGCTGAATTTTGTGCCGAAACTGCCCGCCGAGACGCTTATCGCCGGGTATCGTCGTGTCTTACAAACGGTCTACGAGCCGCGTCGATACTTTGCGCGATGTCTGAAGCTTCTCTCGATCTATCCGCCGCGCCAACACCGAACTGCGCACACGATGAGGCGCCCGATCCGCGTACGCGAGGTGACCGCGCTCTTGAGGTCACTCGCGTACCAGACGTTCTCCCGGTACGGGCTCTCGTACCTGTCGTACATTATTCGCGGCGCCGCAAAACGGCCGGACCTCGTCGTGCGTGTCGTGACGATGGCCGTGCAAGCGCACCACTACATGGTCGTCACCAGGGAAGCGTTTCCGCCCGACGGTGCTCGCGCGAGACGCCGCGGGGCGAGGGGTAACGTCCGCGACTGGCATGAAGGACGCACCGCTGATACACTACCGGAGATGCTGGAACCGTCGATCAACCGGCCTGGTTAATCGATCGGTTCGACCGAAGGAGGAGCCATGGTATCGGAGCCGCCGACCGCCGCGCACGTCGTGATAGCGGTGATCCCGATTGTCGGGATCGTGATGGGTAGCACCATTATCTTTTTTTACTTGCTCTGGCAACACCGCGAGAAAATCAAAATGATCGAGCGGGGAATCCGTCCGTCGGCCGTGTTCGACCTCGAGGTGTTCAGCCTTCTGACCGGGCTGCTCGGCGGTATTCTCGGTATTCTTTTGACGGTCTTTTTCATCGCGAGCCCGGCAGGCCCGTTCGCGGTGCTCGGAGGCTTGATCCCACTTGGCGTGGGAGTGGCATTATTAGCGTTTTTCGTGATCCGTCGGAAGGCGAACCGGGAGTGACGCGTGAATCCGGACGCCGGTGACATCCCCGATGCGTCGCCCGATGCGCCGCCCGATGCGTCGCCCGATGAGCAGGTGATTTCGCGGGTATTGACCGGGAGTACCAGCGACTTTCGTCTGCTCGTGACGCGTTACTACGCTCCTGTGTACCGGATGGGGCGCCGGTTCCTCCGTCTGCACGAAGACGTACAGGACTACGTTCAGGACGTCTTCGTGAAGTCGTACACGCGGCTCGGGCAGTTCGGCGGGCGAGGTCGATTCTACTCGTGGCTCATGCGCCTCGCGTACAACCTCGCGGTCGATCGGATCAAATCGCGTCCACGCGACGTTACGGGGTTTGATCCCGAACCCGAGGATCCGACTCCCGGGCCGATCGAACAGACTATGCGATCGGCGGCGCGTCGCGCCGTGAACGAGGCCGTCGCGGAGCTTCCGAGTGTTCCGGGGCGATGTATCGAGCTTTTTTTTTACGATGGGCTGACGTACGAAGAGATTGCGCAGACCACCGGCATGCCGGTGAACACAATCAAGTCGCACGTTCTGCGCGCGAAGAAACGACTGCGCCGTGCGCTCGAAGGTACGGCGGCGGAGATGAGTGATGGAATGTAGAGAAGCGATCGACCGTTTGATAACACTGGATCCGGGCGAATCCCCCGATCGGAACCTGGTACATCATCTGGAGTCGTGCGAGAAATGTCGCCGCGAGTGGCACCGTTTCACCTCGGCGCTCGAGTCGCTCAGACACGCCGATCCTGTCCAGTCCGAAAACGACGCTCCGCTCGACTCGTCTTGCCATATCGACAGGATTATGGAGTCGGTCGTGTGGCGACCGATAACCCATAACACTCTCGAGACATCCGAAGCGAATCGCGAGTATACCCCAGGACTGCAGATGCGCAATTGGGTGCTTGGAGGGGTCGCGCTGCTTGTCGGTATCGTGATGACGCCGTACATCGTGTCGGTACAAGAGGTTCGTACCGCCGGCGGGGTGGGGGCCGGAACGGCGGTCGCGTTAGGAGTTATTGTGACCGTGTACGCGTCGGTTTTTGTGCGTGCGAATCTTCAACAGCTGACTCGGTTTGTCCGGCGTATTACGGGATAGGCGCCGACCGGATTCGAACCGGTGCATAAAGGTTTTGCAGACCTCTCCCTTACCACTTGGGTACGGCGCCGTGTAAGTATAACCCAAAGGTACCAGAAACTCTTCCCGATGTCCAGCAGTACGCTTTTATCGCGTCGTAAGGATCCGGCGGATTTCGTCGTCCGGTTCGGCCTCACGGTTGAGAATTCGGTACACGCCGCCGACGATCCTGAGTTTGAGCCGATACTTTTCGGCAATATCGCGCGCCGCCTGGACTGCGAACAATCCTTCCGGAAGATACCCGAGCGTCTTGATGGAGCCCTGAACTTCTTGAATGTTGCCGTACGGTTCGATGACGTTTTTTAACACGACGTCGCGACCAAAACGACGATTTCTCCCGTACGGGCTCCGGCACGTCACGTCGAGGTCTCCTACGCCCGCGATCGACGTGAACGTTTCCGGGTGCGTCGAACCGAGCGCGATGCCGATACTCTGGATCTCGTTCAACCCGGCCGCGAGCAAAAGGGACTCGGTGTTGTCGCCGAAAATCGGTTCGGACCGCTCCTTGAGTGCGTCTAGAATCCCAAAAGCGATCGCGATCACATTCTTCACCGCCGCGCAGACCTGCACGCCGATCACGTCGAGCGACGAGAACACGACGACACTCGGTGAGTTAAGAAGCTGTCGGAATCTGATGCTGTTCTTGGGATTCGCCGAAGCGCTGATCAACCCCGTCAGTTTCCCGCGGGCAACCTCCTCGGCATGGCTCGGCCCCGAGATGTACACGATGTTGCCTTTGTAGAACCCGGGCAGATAGTCCTCGAGCGTTTCGACGATCAGCCGTACGCGTTTCTTCTGCGTTATAAAGCCCTTTGTCACGACTCCGATTTGCGTCTCTCCCTCGACGATGTTCGGAGCGGTCAAGACCGCTTTCACCGCGTCAAGCGTGAACAACGAAGGTGTCGCGACGATGAGGAAATCCTTGTCGGTGGCCGCCTCGAGAATCGACGTCGTCGCGTGTAGGCTCTCGGGTAGATCGACGTCCGGAAGGTAGAGCGCGTTCGTATGGTGTCCGTTAATGTCGTCCGCGACCGACTGCTCGAAAGACCATATCTCGACGTCGTGTCCGTTCTCCGCGATACCCTTCCCGATCGCGGTGCCCCACGCTCCGGCGCCGAGGACCCCTACCGTTTTCATGAGCGACCCGTCGCGGTTACGTTTTGCGAAAACTCATTCGCCTTCTGCTCGATAAACGAAATACCGGCGCGCCAGAAGTCTCTCGTCTCAATATCGAAACCCGCCGCACGGGTCACGTCGACGGCCGACGCCGATCCGGTTTGCTCGAGAATTTTCCGGTAACGCGCCGGAAATCCGTCGGGGTCGGTCTCGTACTGCGCGTACAATGCGAGCCCGAACAACTGACCGAACGCGTACGGGAAGTTGTAGAACGACAGCTCGGGTCGGTAGTAGTGTCCCTTGACAGCCCACATATACGGATGAAGCTTTTCGGCGTCGAGCGCATCGCCGTATGTCGACTTCTGTGCGTCGATCATTAACGCGCACAGTTGATCCGGGCTCAGTTCTCCTTTTTTTCGGTGGTCGAATAACGCCTGCTCAAACTGGAAACGCGACAGGATATCGACGATCACCTGCGTCGTGTCCTGGAGAAAAACCTCGAGAATCGCCGGCTTCTCGGCGACCGGAGCCGTCGCGAGAGCGCGGTTGAACACGATCGCCTCGCAGAAGATCGACGCGGTCTCGGCGAGTGTCATCGGATAGTCGCGCCGAATCGCGGTTTCTTTCCGCAAAACCTTGCCGTGGTACGCGTGGCCGAGCTCGTGCGCAAGCGTCGTAAGGCCCGAGAATGTCCCGTCGAAGTTCGCGAGAATTCGGCTCTCGCCCGGAATCGGGAAACCGATACAGTACGCGCCGCCGACTTTGCCGGCTCGCTGTTCGGCGTCGATCCACGACTCGGCAAACGCCTTCTCGGCGAACTCTCCGAGATCGGCCGAAAACCCCGTAAACTGTTCGACGATAAAACGTCGTGCTTCGTTGAAGCTCCACTTCCTCGTCTCCGCGCCGAGCGGCGCAAAAATATCGTAGAACGCGAGGCGTTCGAGGCCGAGTGCGCGCGCCTTTGTCGTGAGGTAGCTACGAAAAATCGGAAGCGCCTCGGACATCACCGTGATGAGCGCGTCGAGTGCCTTGGTCGAAATGCGCGATTGCCTCGTCGCCTTCTCGAGCGCCGACTTAAAAGACCGGCGTTTGTTCAACACAACGGACGTGCCTTTGACGCCGTTGAGTGCGAACGCGATCGGCGTCTCCATGCTCTTCCACGCGCCGATCTCAAGCTCGTACGCCTTTTCCCTCACCGATCGATCGGGGTCGTGCGCTAGGCTTCTCAACTCGACGACGGTCTTCTTTTCCCCGTTCCACGGTACCGAGAGCGTACTCGAGACGCTCTCCTGGAGCCGTGACCACGCGTCGGCCCCCGAGCGCGAAAGGTCCGCCGCAAGATCCTCCTCATCCGCGCTCATCTGGTGCTCGCGGTAGAACAGCTCCTCTTCGACGAAGAACGCGTACTTCTTCAGCGCCTTCGAGTCCGACACGATTCGCTTGATCTTTTTCCCGACGCCGTGCAGGCCGTCTCTGAACACTACCATCGCGCGGTGTAGCGGAACGGCCGCCTCATCGATTGCCGAAATCTCGTTTGTCGCGACGGTATCGCGCGTATTGACCGAGTAGCGGCAGTACGCAAACGCCGCGAGGTTCTCGTACAGGTCTACGGCCGTGTTGTACGTCTTTATGCAGCTCTTGAGCCACTTCTCAGGTGAGTCCTTGCGACCGGACCGGTCCGACGCATTCCGCGAGAACGATTCGACCGCTTTTTTGAAACGCCTTTTGTCGCGCGCATACGATTCCGAGTCGAACCCGGCGTACACCGGCGCGAGATCCCAGCGCGGGACGTCCGGTTTAGACATACCAGACCTCGTTGCCGTCCTCGTACGACTGAATCTCCGCGGCCTTGAAGAACAACCCGATCTCACGAGCCGCGCTCTCCGCGGAATCCGACGCGTGGATCACGTTTTTTTGCGTATCGAGGCCGAGGTCGCCCCTGATCGTCCCGGGAACCGCTTCATTCACGCGCGTGGCTCCGCACAGCATGCGGAGAATTGCGATCGCGTTCTCGCCCGTGATCACCATCGCGACGACAGGGCCCGAGGTCACGTACGATACGAGGTCATTGAAGAACGGCCGGTCCTTGTGCTCGGCGTAGTGTTGCTCGCAGAGGTCGCGAGGGATGCTCATCATCTTGAGCGCGATCAATTTCAGTCCTTTCCTCTCGATGCGCGAAAGCACCTCGCCGACGATTCGGCGCTGCAAAACTCCGGGCTTCAACATCGCAAAAGTCTTCTCTACTGCCATTACACTCTCCTGTCGGGCGTTTTCGGTCTTTATGTACTACTCGAGAATATCGTATGGATCAACCCTCAACGCCAACCACGCGACTCCGATTCGGCGTTATTGACACCGAAATTCGGCCGGTGTACTCTCCAGGTGATATGAAATCAGCTACTCCGCCACGTTTTTTCGAGCGGCTCGAGGCGATCTGCACGGCGAAAGACTCGTTGCTCTGTATCGGGCTTGATCCCAGGATCTCCGACGACGATCGCGATCCGAAACAAAGTATCGTCGACGCGAACACGCGCGTTATCATGGAGACGCACAGGTTTGCCGCAGCGTACAAGCCGAACATCGCGTTCTACGAGGCGCACGGTACCGCCGGTCTCGAGGCGCTTCACGAGACGCTTCAGTTCATTCCCGACGATACCGTCGTAATCCTTGACGCGAAACGCGGCGACATCGGCGCGACCGGAGAAGCGTACGCGCGCGCCGCGTTTGACGTCTTTGGTGTCGACGCCGTCACGATCAGCCCGTACATGGGGCGCGACTCGGCGAACCCGTTTCTGCGGTACGAAGACCGCGCGGTCTTCGCTCTCTGTCGCACGTCAAATCCGGGTGCGGAGTCGATCCAGACGCTAACCGTCGTGAACACTCACGCCGCGAAAAATGAGCTGCTGTACGAGGCGATAGCGCGCGAGTGCACCGGATGGGGATCGAACGTTGGCCTTGTGGTTGCCGCGAACATACCTGAGGCGATGCAGCGCGTTCGCGACGCGCACGCGTCGGTCTGGATTCTCGCGCCCGGGATCGGGACACAAGGCGGCTCCAGTTTCGATGCGGTATCCGCAGGTGTCCGCGACGACGGGCTCGGGATCCTTCCCGTCGCGGCGCGTTCGATAGCGACCGATGATGATCCAGGTAAAAAGGCGCGTGAGATTCGCGACGAGATTAACCGCGCGCGTGCGGCGCGCGGTGCACGCCGGCGCGCGAGTCGCGTGAGCGATCCGCACGAGCCGGCGCCCGACGAGTCCGCGCTTCGGCAGGCCGTTCTGACGGGCATGGTCGAGACCGAGTGTTTCCGGACCGGAGAGTTCACGCTCAAGTCGGGTGAGGTTTCACCGTTTTACATCGATCTGCGACGGATCGTCGCGTCGCCCGCGTTGCTCGCGCAGGTCGCGAAAGCGTACGCGACGATGGTGCGCGGGCTGTCGTTCGATCTGGTCGCGGGAATACCGGTAGCCGCGCTGCCGCTTGCAACGGCGGTTTCGCTCGAACTCGACGTGCCGATGGTGTATCCGCGGATGCAGGCGAAGGATCACGGCGCGGGCAACGCCGTCGAAGGCGCGTTCAAACCCGGCGATCGCGTGCTCCTGATCGACGACCTGATCACGCGCGGCACGAGCAAGATCGAAGCCGTCGGAATCCTGCGTGCGGCCGGGCTTGTCGTCGAGGATCTCGCCGTCCTGATCGAACGCGGCAACGGCCGCGCCGAGCTCGAGACCGTCGGTGTCGCTCTTCACGCGTACGCGCGCGTCGATGAACTATTCGACCTGTGCCTGGCGCTCGGACGCGTGAGCGACGACGAGGCCGCCGCGTTCCGGGCGTACGTCGAAGGTCAATGAACGCGATGCTCGAAGCCTGGCGGTCGTCGACCGCCTTTCGTCAACTGACCTGGGTCAATTGACCGAGAATTCCTCGCCTTCGATCATCGCGGCGTACGACTTGTCCGCGTTTCGGTCCACGATCTTCTGAAGCGTCATCGTGTCGAAAAACGAGAGAATATGCTCTGACGCTTCCTTCCAGACGTGGTACACGATGCAAAAGTCCTGTCGTGGGCATCCGTCGTCGTCGTCTGAACAATCCGTGC
>PXBQ01000206.1 GCA_003566875.1 Spirochaetaceae bacterium
GAACAGCGCGCGTAGCCTTTCCGCGTCGGACTTGCGGTCATTTGTGACGATTAACACGCGATTCTTCATTGTTGCGGAAGCGTATCGACGGAGTTTGGCGCGGTCAACCGGAAAACCGCCGTCACCGCGAAACGTTTACGCGATCTTAATGTCGCGAGTTTTTGTGCTATGATCGCGTCATGGAGCGAATTCTTGCGTGTGTCTCGGCGGCGCCGTCGTCGCGAAACGTCATCCTCAAGGCAACGCAGATGGCGGAGCGCACGCCCGCTCGCGTCGTAGCGGTACACGTCCAGAGCGAGCACGACACGCTGCGGGCGCGGCGGGAACGCGAGGTGTACCGCGGCGAGATCGAACGCAACCTGACGTTCGCGCGCGACAACGGCGCCGAGATCGCGACGTTGAGCGGAGACGATGTTGCCACGGCTATTATCGCGTACGCAGAGCTTTCGCGGGCATCGCACATCGTGGTCGGCAAAGACGAGAACACGTCCGGGCGCCGATCGCGTCGGCGCCCGGACGTCGCGCAGCGACTGATCGCCGAAACCACCCAGATCGACGTACACGTCGTCCCCGGCGATCCGTCGGACTATCACGCGCTACCGAGACGCCGCGAGAGGACGGGGTTGCGGCACGTCCCGCGAGGATTGCCGCTCACCATCGGTCTCGTCGGCGCGGCGACCGCGGTCTCGACGGTGCTGCGATCGGTTGGCTTCACCGACGCCAACATCGTGATGGTGTTCCTCGCCTCGGTGCTCGCGGCGACGTTCGTCGGCGGTAGGATGCAAGGGATCATCGCGTCGATGCTCGGCGTTTTTTCGTTCAACTTCCTTTTCACCGAACCCCGGTTCTCGCTTGTCGTGTACGACACGCAGTACGTCTTGACGTTCATCGTGATGCTCATCGTCGCTCTGATCACGAGTGAACTGCTGAGCCGTGTCCGCCTCGAGGCGGTGATCTCGCGCAGACGCGCAGACCGAACGGTAGCCGTGTATCGACTGAGCCGCGCGTTGTTGACGGCATCCGGAGAAAGCGCGGTCATAGACGAAGCGCTCGACCAGCTCGTTCGGTACTACGGGGGGTCGGCGTTGTGGTACGGCGGCGACCCGACCACCGGCGCCGAGCCGGTAATCCGGCTTCCGCACCGCGGCGCGGATCGCGTCGCGCGTAGCGGGGCGGATGGTGGTCCCGATAGCGTCGATCACGACCGGGAGGTCGCTGTATGGGCGTATCGTAACGCGCGATGCGCCGGGGCTGGGGTCGCGCCGTTCGCCGCGTGCCCGCGCTTTTTCGCACCGCTCGTGAGCTCGGCGGGTGTTCTCGGAGTCCTCGCCGTCGCGATAACGGACGCCGCCGACGGGGCCACCGACCGGGCCGCCGACGGGGCCGCGGAGCAGCGTACGCTGATGGAGACGTTCGCCGGTCAGGTCGCGCTCGCGCTCGAGCGCGAGCGAATTGCCCACGACCACGAGCAGGCAAAAATCGAGATCGAGTCCGAGCGGTTGAAGAACTACCTTCTGCGCTCGATTTCGCACGACCTGCGGACACCGCTCGCGGGGATCGCCGGTTCGGCCGCGGTTCTGCTCGACGCCGACGCCGACGCGAGCGGCGCACTCCCGCATGTGCGCGAGCTCGCGGCCGATATTCACGAGCAGGCGAACTGGCTCGCCGCGCTGGTAGAGAACCTGTTGAGCCTCTCGCGCATCGAGAGCGACTCAACCGGGATCGCGCTTACCGCGGAGATCGTCGACGATGTCGTCGGTTCGGTGCTGGCGAAGATGAGGCGCAGATTGACGCAATTTCGCGTCACCACGTCGCTGCCCGACTCGGTCGTGAGCGTCCCGATGGACGCGGGGCTCATCCAACAGGTGCTCATGAACCTGCTCGACAACGCGTGCCGTCACGCGCCGGCGGGGGCGACGATCGACCTCGGCGTCGCGCGTGAGCCCGACGCGGCGCGGTTCACCGTGACCGACTCAGGGCCCGGGTTCACCGAGCGCGATCTCGATCACCTTTTCGAGAAGTTCTACACGGGACGGCGTCGCGACGGAGACTCCGCTCGCGGCGTCGGGCTCGGACTCGCGATTTGCCGCGCGATCGTCGAAGCACACGGAGGTTCGATCGACGCGAGTAACACCGGGGACGGCGCACGAGTCTGCTTTCGCCTTCCGCTGGACCGAGCCATCGCTTCGCGCGAGCCGGACGAGACGGACGAGCCGGCATGAGAAACGAACCCCTCGTCATGATCGTCGACGACGAAGGATCGATCCGCACGTTTCTCCGAATCGCACTCGTGAAACAGGGCTACCGTGTTCTGGAAGTCGCCGACGGTCGAGGTGCATTATCGATGGGCGCGTCGCATATGCCCGACCTTGTGATCCTCGACCTTGGGCTTCCCGACATCGACGGCATCGACGTACTTCGTACGATACGTGAATGGTACGCCGCTCCGATCATCATCCTCTCGGCGCGCGGAAAGGATCACGACAAAATCGCGGCGCTCGACGCCGGCGCCGACGACTACCTCAGCAAACCGTTCTCGGTCGGAGAGTTACTCGCGCGCGTGCGGGTCGCGTTCCGCCACGCCGCGTCGACCGACGGCGCCGTTCGGTCGGACATGCGCGTCGGTGATCTGTGGATCGACACGGTACGCCGTCGGGCGACGATCGGATCCGATGATCTTCACTTGACGCCGACCGAGTACAAACTCCTGGTGTACCTCGCCGAAAACGCGGGGCGGGTTCTGACGCACAGCTCGATCCTGCGTCGGGTCTGGGGTCCGACCCGCGAGAACGAGACACAGTACTTGCGCGTATTTGTCGCGAACTTACGACGCAAGATCGAATCGGAACCGGCTAATCCGCGGTATCTGCTCACCGAGTTGGGCGTCGGGTACCGGCTGGCAGCGGAGGATGAAGTAGCGGGGGAACCGCCGTGAGCGAAACACGCCTCGGCCCGCGCCTCGCCGCGCGCCCCGGCCGCGGGGACTCAGCGTCGGTGGCGGAGCGATCGGCGATCCCTGCCGAACAGGCGGGAGAAGAAGCCGCGCGTCGGCGGGCGACTCGCCGAGCCGCGTGCCGCCGGATCGGGGGTCAATGAGCTCACAACCGGCGACGGCGTTCCGGCTTCGGACGGGATACCCGCGATGTCTTTCTCTCGACCGAGCGCGAGTATGACGTCGCCTTCGGCGAACTCGTACGCCGGCGAGATGAAGTCAAACTGCGCCGCACCGCTCCGGCGAACCGCGAGCACGTTGAGTCCGTGGCGCCGGCGCAGGTCGGCCTCGACGACGGTCTGTCCGAAGAACTGTTCGGGGAGTTGAATCTCGGCGATGACCATCCCCTCGCCGATCGGGAAAAAACTGAACAACGACGACGAGATCAGCGGCAATGCGATCCTCTTTGCCGCTTCACGGTTCGGGTACACGACGTCGGTCGCACCGACGATCGCGAGGATCTCACCGTGTTGGTCGGTCTCGGCCTTCGCGATGATTCGCTTGATGCCGTGCTTCTTGAGGTAGTTGGTCACAAGAATCGACGCTTCGGTGGCGTCCCCCAGATCGATGATCGCGGCGTCGATCGTCTCGGGCACCAGCTTCTGGATCAGCTCCTCTCTGATCGCGTCGGCGATGTACGCCGCGGCAACCTGATCCTTGTACTCCTCGATCACTTCCCGGTCACGGTCGATCAGCAGTACCTCGACGTCGTACTGCAGAAGCTCGTCGAGGACACGCCTTCCGAAATGGCTCAGTCCGATAATCGCAATTTGTTTCATGGTACCTACCCTATGAGGACGTCTCCCGTGGGATAACCGACCAGGCGTTCGCCGCGAACGCGCCGTCGTGGCATCGCCAACGAGATGAGGCCGACTCGACCCGCGAACATCGTCGCGATTATCACGACTTTTCCCGCGTCGGACAGAATGTCGGTCACTCCGAGCGATAGCCCAACGGTTCCGAACGCCGACACTACTTCGAATAACAACACCGTGAGCGCGATTCCGTCCGTGATCAACGCGTACTCGGTGACAACGAGCAGAAGCGACGAGACAACGACGATCAGGATCGCCTTGACCAGAAGGCCATGGGCCCTCCCGACGACGAACGCCGGAATCCGCCGTTGGCCGAGCTGTAAGTCGCCGTTCTCGTCGGTACCCAGAATCGCCGCGGCGAGGATGATCAGAACGGTGGTGACCTTGATCCCGCCGGCAACCGATCCGGGTGCACCGCCGGTGAACATCATGATCGATGTGACCATCATCGATGCCGGCGACAACTCACTCTGCGCGACCGTATTAAAACCCGCCGTGCGCGGCGTTACGCTCTGGAAGAGCGCCGCCATCACGCCTTGGAAACCGGACATACCGGCAAACGCGCCGGTGGCGCGCTCCATCGCGAAAAACAACGCCGCCCCGATGAGGACGAAGGCACCGGTCGCGGTGAGAACGATACGCGTGTGCAGCGACAGCCGATGTCTGCGTTTTCGGACCCTCGTTACGATGTCGTGGAGCACGACGAAACCTATTCCCCCGATCACGATCAAGACCCCGATCGTCAGCGTAACGTCGTGATCAAGAACAAAACGCTCCAGGCTGTCGGCGAACGTCGAGAAGCCGGCGTTGCAGAATGCCGAGATGGCATGGAAGACCGCCGTGAACAGCGGCTCATCGACGCCCCGGCGGGAAAACGACGCGTACAGAAGCGCGGCGCCGGCCGCCTGCACGGTAAACGTGAAAATCAGGATGCTCCGCACGATTCGCCGCGGATCAAAGTCGACCTGATCGACGTAGTACTCCTGGATGATCGAGCTGCTTCGCAGCGAGATTCGGCCGGCCGGGAGCACGAGGTAAATCGTTGAGAACGCGATTATCCCGAGGCCGCCGGCCTGAATGAGCATCATGATCACGGTCTGACCGAAACGCGTGAGTCCCGCGGTGTTCACGGTGATGAGCCCCGTGACGCAGGCCGCCGACGTGGCGGTGAAGAGCGCGTCGACGTAACGCATACTGCCGGGGCCCGGCGTACTCGCCGGCAGCGCAAGCAGGACCGATCCGACCGCGATGATGAAAACGAAGTAAGACAGCATGAATGAACGGCCGGAACTATATAGGCGCTGCAGTACTTTCATCC
>PXBQ01000453.1 GCA_003566875.1 Spirochaetaceae bacterium
CGTTTGATCAAACCCGCGATAACCGAGTCCTCGGGAATGAACGAGACAGCCGTGTCGAGAATCGTCTCGATATCGGACTCGATAAACGCGAGCGACTCGGCAACCGCGATCACGATCGCCGCCCAGACCGCCTCGCCGTCGTGGCTTACGCGTGCAGCGCGCTCGGCGAACGACGCAGCACGCGCGGGTTCACCCGGGCAGATCATCGCCCAGCCGTCGATGAAGATCTGCGCGCCGATCTGCTCGGACACCACCTTTCCGTTAATTTCCTCGGAGCCGCTTCGCGGCGCGTCGATTCCGGAAGCGAGCCTCAAGTACGCGGTGTGTTCGGTCGATCGCGCGAGACCGCCCCACCACAACACGGTTCGATTCTCGATCAGGTAGTTGAGCCACGTTCGGCCGATGTCGCGCGACGAGATATCTTCGGTGTACCCTGCGTCCTCGATCGCGCGCAGAAACGTAAACGTTCCGGAAATATCGTCGTCGGGAACGATCAGCGGTTTGCCCAACCTCTCGTTTACATACGAAGTGATCGGACCGAGCTCCTCGAGGATTCGCGCGTGAGGCCACCCTTCGAACGGACGCCCGAGGTACACGCCGATCAGCTTACCGAGCACCCCGGCGTAGACACGATCTGCGTAATCCGACGGGAACGCCGCGCTCATATGATCCCAAGTCGCTTCGCTTCGCGTTCGGACACCTCGAGGATCTGGTCGAGCTCGTCGTCGGTATGGATCGCCATGAACGACGTGCGAATCAACGACCGGTTCGGCGGAACGGCGGGGCTGATAACCGGATTGACGTAGATTCCCGCCTCGAACAACGCACGCCAGAAAAGGAAAGTCTTGTCGTAGTCGCCGATGTGAAGCGGCACGATCGGCGTGACGGTGTGCCCGACATCGAACCCGATCGACGAAAACCCATCGATCATTTTTCGAGCGATCGCCTGGAGCCGATGAACGCGTTCGGGTTCGGTGCGGATAATCTCGAGCGCCGCGCGTGCGGCCGCCGTGTTCGGAGGTGACATGCTCGCGGAGAAGATCAATGGCCGCGCGAAATGGCGGATATAGTCTATGACGTCGGCCGCTCCGGCGACAAAACCACCGATCGAGCCGAACGACTTCGAGAATGTGCACATTAACAAGTCGCATAAGTTTGCATCGCCGTAATGATCAAGCGTTCCACCGCCGTTCTCACCGATCACACCCATCGAGTGCGCGTCGTCGATGTACACGCGCGCTCCGTACCGGTCGGCGATCTCCTTCATCTCGGGCAGTTTTACGATATCGCCTTCCATGCTGAACACACCGTCGGAGACGATGAGTTTGGGGCTCTCGGCGGGCGCTCTGCGCAGGACTCGTTCGAGATCCTCCATGTTGTTGTGCTTGTACCGGAGAATCGTCGCGGTTCTGTGAATCCCGCTTGCCATGAAGATCCCGTCCATGATCGACGCGTGGTTGTATTTGTCGGTAAAAAGGTGGTCCTTCGGGCCGAGCAAAGCGGAGATCGCGCCGAGGTTCGTTTGGTAGCCGGTCGTAAAACACAACGCCGCTTCCATCCCGACGAACTCCGCCAAACTACGTTCGAGCTCTTCGTGTTCGTCGAACGTTCCGTTCATGAAACGCGAGCCCGAACAGCTCGTGCCGTACTTCGCGATGGCCGCACGCGCCGCTTCCTTGACGCGGGCATCCATCGCAAGGCCGAGATAGTTGTTGGAACCCGCCATTATCATCTCGCGGCCGTCGATCACGACGCGCGATCCGCGGTTTTCCTGTATGGGCCTGAAATACGGGTACCATCCTTCCTCGCGCGCCTGATCGGCTTCGTGGAAGTCGTAGCATTTCTGGAAAATGTCCGCGTGTGTCTCTACTTTCATCGTGACTCCTCTTGTTGTACTGCCGTCACCTCGCGATCGCTCACGAAACGGACGACGGCGGGGAAAAACCGTTGCATCGCATGGACAAAACGAACCGAACGCCCCGGGAGAATCAGAAACCGGTTCCGCTTCATCCCGGCAATCGCCGCACGCGCGACGGCCTCGGGGGTCGCGATACGTGCATGCTTGGAGAGTGCCGCGGTCTCCTTCGGCTTCCTAAGCGTCTCCTGCGCGAGCTGCGGCGTATCGGTATCGGGAGGACACAAGACCGAGACCCGAATCCGGTACCTCTTCAGTTCCGCCCGCAGTGCCTCTGACATTCCGATCACCGCAAACTTCGATGCGCTGTACGCGGTATATCCGAAAGGTCCGACAAAACCGGCTACCGACGACACGGTGAGGATATGCCCTCCGGCGGTCTTCATGAACGGCACAACCGCCCGCACTGCGTTCCACGTTCCGACGACGTTTACGCGCCACGTCTCGTCGAACTCTTCGTCGGTGATCTCGTCGAAGTACCCGGGGTACGCGACGCCCGCGGACGTTACGACGTACCGGGCAACCCCGAGATCGGCGACGGCTTGCGCGAAAGCACTCCGCGTCTGATCGCGATCGGAAACGTCGAGCGCGTATGACCGGATGTTCGCTCCCGACCGAGCCGATGCCTTCAAGATCGCGACCGCTCGTTCGCGGGCATCGGCATTACGCGAGAAAATCGCTACGTGTGTCCCGTGGCGCGCGAACTCACGCGCGATCGCCAAACCGATTCCGCTCGATCCACCTGTGATAAAAGCCGTAACGGCGAGTTTGTCATCCATAAATCACCGTAAAAAAGGACGCCCCGAACTCAGGGTAACGGCTTAAGGTAAACTATCCGGATACGGTGGTCAATCCGGGCATTGCGGCGCAGACGCGGGACTTGCAAAACCGCGCCGTTTGCTCCATCGTTTCGTCGGGAGAGCAATGACGTACCGAGTTCTACCGGACAGCATACCCTCGATCACCCCGTTGCACGAGCTTTACCGCGAGAAAATGGCTCGCGGAGCGCTGACCGATCTCATCGAGACGAATTTCCATCGTGCGGGGTTCCGATACCCAGCGGATACACTCATCGCGCACGCGAGCGAGTACTTCCGCCATCGCGAGTATCACCCCGAGGCGAAAGGCTCGCTCGACGCTCGGCATGCGATTTCCGCGCATTACGCCACGCACGGCCTTACTCCCGACCCAGAGTCGATCGTCATAACAGCCTCCACGTCCGAGAGTTACTCGATCATCTTCGCTGCGCTCTGCACCGCGGGTGATGAGATCCTGATTCCGACGCCCGGATATCCGCTGTTCGAGTACCTGATCGAGTACGCGGGCCTCTCGGCGACGAATTACCGGCTCAACGAGGCTGACGCGTGGCAGCCCGACCCCGACGAAATCGAGTCGCTTATTACCGCGGACACGCGACTACTAGTCTTGATCTCGCCGAACAACCCGACGGGGTCGATCGTCGATCAAAAGAGAATCGCGAGAATCGCTCGCGTCTGCGCGAGCCACGGAATCGCGGTCATCTGCGACGAGGTGTTCTCCGAGTTTGTGTACGACGGTTCGCTGCCGCGCCCGGCCGAACACCCCGACCTGCTGTGTTTCACACTCAACGGAGCGTCCAAGATGTTTGCCTCACCGGATCTGAAAATCGCGTGGATCGCGGTCACGGGTCCAAAAGAGGCGGTCGAAAAGGCGGTCGACGCGATAGAAACCGTGAACGACGTCTTCCTGAACTGCGGCGCTTTTCCGCAATCGCTTCTCCCGGCTTTGTTCAGAGGCGCTCACCCGTTCATCGAGACAATGCGCGCCGAACTGCGCCGGAATCGGGACACCCTCGCCGAGTGGGCCGGCTCCGCCGACCGCGTCGAGTTGGTCACGCCACGTGGCGGCATCCACGCGATCCTGCGCGTCGACGATCGGCAGGCGCGTTCGGATGAAACCTGGACGTACGGGCTGCTCGACGCGACGGGAGTGCACGTACATCCGGGTTATCTCTACGGCATCGAAAGAGGGCTCACGTGTGTTGTAAGCTTCCTCGGGCCAAACGCCAGGTTAGCCGACGGACTCGGGCGGATCTCCGGATTTCTCGGTAACCGGTGAGTCCGTTCCGTCAGGTGCACGCGTCGCGACGGCATCGGCAGAGAGTTTGAACGATCCGATGAGGCTGTTCAGAACGTCCATCCGCTCGCGGCTTTGGTTCGTCTTGTCGCTGATATCAACGACCGAGGCGAGAACCTCTTTCGCGCCTGTGTCGATCTCATCCATCCCGCCGACAACCTCGGCCGAGATCTCACGCGCGCCGTTCATCGCGGCCATAATCGCCTGCGTCCGCTCGGTCATCTCGTTACCGGCGGTCCGGATATTCTCGGTGATCCGCGAAATTGAACCGGTCGCTTCGAGAATTTCCCCGCTACCACCCGAAAGCTCGTTCATGCTGTGAGAGATTTCGCTCATCGCGGATGCGAACTCGACCACCTCGGTGACGATATTCTCAACCGCGCGGTAGCCGGCGTCGCTCGTCTCAAGCGCGGACCGCATCTTCTCCCCGATCGAACTCAGAGACCGTCCGATGTGGCCGGCGTTCTCGGACGTAGACTCGGCGAGCTTTCGGATCTCCTCGGCGACGACTGCAAATCCTTTCCCGGCCTCGCCGGCGTGCGCGCTTTCGATCGCGGCGTTCATCGACAGCAGATTGGTCTGTTCGGATACCTCGTTGATGATCGCGGTAATCTCCTGGATGTCGCCGATCTCGCGCGAGATCGACTTGATCACGTCGTTCGTCGCTTCGATTTTCTCACCGCCGTCGCGCACGATCTCCGCGAGTTGATCCGCGCGCCGCTTCCTCTCGCCCGAGAGCTCCGCGACACTGCGCACGGATGCGGTCATCTCTTCGATCGACGCCGATGACTCGGTGATCGCACCCGACTGTTCCTGGATGTCGGTGCTCAACCCTTCGACCTCGTGCGCGATCGCGGCGATCGCGGCGGTGGAGTTTTCGACGTGCGCGTCGAGTACGTGAAATCTGTGACGTAACGAGCTGATGTTGTTCGTGATCTGGTTCAACGCCGACGCGGACTCGGTCGACCCGGACGAAATGACGTCTTTGAGCTCATCGACGTCCTCGGTCGCCGAGCGAACCGCGAGGAGGAACTCCGAAAGCGAGTCGACGATCCCGTTGACGTGGCGGC
>PXBQ01000339.1 GCA_003566875.1 Spirochaetaceae bacterium
GCTCTGTCGCGTCGTCACGACTCGCTCGTCCTTGTAAAGACCGGCGTTCCGGATCTGTTTAAGCTCCGAGTCGAGAATTGCTTTTATCGATGAATACATGCGCCCTCCTCCGGTGATCATACCGCCCCGATCGTAGCGAAAAACGGGAGCAGCAGAACCCAGTTTACCACGGGAATCGCGAACGCGATGAGGTACCCCAAACGCGTCGTCTTGATGATCGTGGCCTTCGCTTCGGCTTCGGGTACTCCCGGCTCGAAAATTTCTTCCAGAATCTCGTCTATACTCGCGATCAATCGACGCGGTTCGAGTTTCCGACGCTTCCCCTCGATAATTCGTTCGAAGTAAAAAAACACACGACCGATCATCCCGCCCATCCGCCCCGGCAGACGGAGGTCCGGACGAATCGAGAAAAGCGAAATGAACACGAGTCCGACGATCGTAAGCCCTTTCACGACCCCCGACACAAGCGCGGTTTCGGTCACCGGGAACGGGCCAATTTGGATCAGAACACGGCCGAGCGGCGAGAGTACGTTGAAAAACGTGATCGAGGTAACCATCACGAGGAAATAAACGGGTTTGATTTTTTTACCCGCGGCCGTTGCGAGCACGGCGAAAACGATCACTTGAACGAGCTTCACGACGACGCTGCGTTGGAAAAGGAACGCCGGGATCACCGCGGCTCCGCAGACAAAAAGAATCACGGGGCCGATATTCCGTCGGAGAAAACGGGAATCACCCGGTCGCGACATACGTACTCTCAACACGCCTGAGCCAGACGGACTGTTCGCGAAATCGCTCGGCAAAAAGCCCGACCAAAACACCACTCACCGATCCCAATACCATGAAAACCGGAGCGATAACCCACGCGGTCATACCAAAAATAAAGGTAACCGACAGGATGATCTGCACGATATTGCTCGTGATCGCGCCGAATACACTCACGCCGACGAGAGTGATCCGACTCCCGAACGCCCGCGAGACGGTAATCATCGCGAGAGCACTCGTGAACGAACCGGCCACCGAGAAAAGGAACACGTACGACGCGAGTGTGCCGTTAATCAAACCCTGTCCGAGCACCTTGAGCGCGACGAGCAGCAGCGTTTCTCGCGGCTTAAAGAACCCGAGCGTCAAAAGCACCGGTAGGTTTGCAAGTCCAAGGCGAAAAAACGGCACGGGTTTAGGAAAGAGATACTCGATAGTCGAGAAAAAAAGGCAGAGAGCGCCCATGAACGCGATAATGTCGCTTCGTTCGCGTCTCATTTTGATCGCTCGGTTTTTAATCGCCCGATCGCGACGACAACGACGGTTATATTGTCGATGCCTCCGGCCGAAAGCGCGGCCTCGACGAGGTTATTACCCGCCGTTCGAACCCCGGGGCCGGTTTTTGTGGCGTCGCGGAGAGTCTCTTCGATCGTATCGTCGCTCAGCATGTCGGTCAGACCGTCGCTCGAAAAAACGAAGACGTCTCCGTCGGAGGCTGCGATTGTGCCGGTATCGGTGAAAAACCGCCCGACTCCGCCGAGGCAGTTCGCAAGAATATTTCTCGGGATGCGTGGGTCACCGGACATCTCCTGTTGCGAATGGTCTCTCGTCAGTCTCTCGAGCTGCGTCCGAAAACGGTACAGACGCGTGTCACCTGCGTGAACGATCTGCACCGAGTCGTCACCAAATATCGCGGCGGTCAGCGTCGTCGCCATTCCGCTCAGTCTCGGCGCGAGAAACGGTTTTCGAATGACTTCATCGTTGGTCAGCTCAGCAATCCGTGTGAGGTTTTCGCGAAGAGTGGAATTGGCGCCCGCCTCGTCCACGAGACGGACAAACTCGCGCGCGGCGGTCTCGCTCGCGACGTCACCGGCCGTCTCGCCTCCGAGGCCGTCCGCGACACCCGCCGTGAAACGTTCACCGGGCCCCAAAACGACCTCCGCGTCGGCGGTCCCGTCCCGGACGAAGTCTCGTCCAACGATCGCGATGTCTTCGTTTCGACGGCGCACATGCCCAACGTGGCTCGCACCGTACGCTAACAGCCGCATCGATCGGATCCCCTCGAAACCATCGGTCGAAAAAAAGACCCAAAACCCGGCCGATTAAACGCCGGCGCTTCTGGGCCGCCAGAACGAGAATTCTCCGCGGCGAACACTCGACCGCGATCCGTGAACACAATGAACAAGGCGGGATTCGAACCCACGACCTCTAGCTCCGGAGGCTAGCGCTCTATCCAGCTGAGCTACTTGTCCGAATGCCCCAACAGGGACTATTAAGACTACACCCGAATCCCGCGCTCCGTCAAGCTGCCGACGGGTTGCGTGCACCGAGTGGTACTTGTAGAATGTCGCGGATGTCAACCGCCAGATCACGACGAGACGCCGGGTTTTCTTTGTTCTTCAGAAAAGGCTGGGTCTATCTCGCGGTTTTTCCCAACGATCGAACGGGAACAAGCGTCTACCCGGAAGACGTCATCGGAAAGATGCGCGTTCTGAACATGCCGAGAGTGAGTCAGGCCGTGATCCGCGATGTAATCGCGCAGGCAAGCGGCGAACCGGTGAGAATCGTCGAGTGGCCTGAGGGAAGGGATCTTGCGGCGACGATAACGGCAACCGTTTCCGACGATGAAATGGAAGCCACGCTGCTCGTCGAGCCGCCTCGGAAAGGCGCCGAAAAACCCGATCTCGACGACATCCTGGAGGAATTGCACCGCGAAGGAGTTGTTTTTGGTATCGACATCGAAGCGGTCAAGCGCGTCGTAAAACACGAGCTGTACGGGCAACGGACGGTAATCGCGCGGGGCCTCCCCGCGGTCGCGGAAACCGGACGCCGGATCGAGTACAAATTCAACACCGATCGCGGCCGACCTTACTTGACAATGGATTTCGGTCGAATCAACCTGAAAGAGTTGAACTTCATCGAGAACTGCGACGAAGGCGATTTACTCGCGGTTCTGCTTCCGCAGATCGACCCTGTCGACGGCAAGACCGTGACTGGGCGAGTCGTCTCAGCAGAACGTGGTGCACCGTCCGACCGACTCGTCGGCGGTCCGAACACTCGGTTGAGCCGCGACGGCTTGAGACTGTTCGCGCGGTGCGACGGCAATGTCAGGATCGAGGCCGGACGTATCGTTGTGGAACCCGTTGTTACGGTCAAGAACGTCGACTACGAGACCGGCAACATCCGATTCGATGGTTCGGTCACCGTCGAAGGACACATCGCCGACGGCTTTCTCGTCGACGCAACCGGAAACGTCCAGGTCGCTCATGGTGTCGGAAAGGCGACGATCAAAGCCGGGCGACACGTCGTGCTGAAAACCGGGGTGAACGGAAACGGCGAGGGCTCGATCACGTGCGGGGGCAATCTCTTTGCGCGGTACGTCGAAAGTTGTCGCATCGCGTGCGGCGGTCACGCGTTTGTCGAGGAAGCGATCATGCACTCCCGGGTTTCGGTTCAAGGATTCTGCATCCTGAACGGACGGCGGTCCGAGATAATCGGCGGCGAGGTCGTCGCGGGCGAAGGAGCGTGGTGCAAGAAAATCGGCAACGCGTACGGGACGCCTACTCGGATCGCGATCGGTGTTGCGCCCGAACTGTGGTTTGCGTATCACGGGGATGTCGAGAACCGGGAGAAAGCGCTCGAAGAGCTCGACGAAACAGACCGGAAATTGGTCCAGCTCGAAGGCGCAATTCGCGACGGCGCACAGGATCCGCGCATCGCCCCTGCGTACGAACAACTCACGGCGGAAAAGACGCGTCTTTCGGAACGACTGTCGGCCTTGAAGCAGTCAGTGAAATCGCTTCGCGAACGGATTCACACCACACGGAACGCCACGTTTGTGATCGAGGACACCGCATTCGCGGGGGTGACGATTCTGTTCGGCCGCCTCGAGTTTCGCGTCCCGGAACTCGGGCTGCGCAAGACGGTCTTGAAAGCCGGTGACACGGGTATAATCGAGTCAGGCTACGACGCACGCAATAAGCCGGAGTTCTCGTTCGTGGATCCGCTTGAATAGAACTCGAAAAAACCGCGCGAACCACACGCGGCGGCTATCGGCGAAGCGCGATAGTCAGACCAACCGCGGCGCGATCCGGTGCAGAGTCACTGTCTCGAGGTCGAGCATCCCCTCACCGTCGATATGGTCGTGAATCGAAAACTCACAGCACGTCGTAACCGTGACCTCACGACTCTCGGGCCGAAAATCCGGGTGTTCGACGCGAAGCACAAACCCGAAAGTGCGCGTTTCCGCCGAGTCGCGAACCGGAGCGGGCCAAAAGCTGTAGTAACCGTGCGTACTCTGTTGTGTCGTAAAAGGATTTGGCCAGCCGGGCTCGGCTGACGCTGCCGGAAAATCACTGCTCAGTAGTGTCACGAGCGCGCCATCGATCGGAGCACCGGTCGATGCGTCGACTACTTTCCCGAATATCTGCGGGAAATTGTGTACGGGCGCGACCTCGGCCTCGAATACGATCGACGAGGAACTCGTGCGACTCGCGGGTCGGCGTCTCTTCTCGATCATCTCGACAGCTTGATTCACCAACATCAAGATACCAAAGAGACTCCCTATCGAGTCGTCACCATCGTCCCAGTGCTCTACCGCAAGACGCGTGAAGCCGCGTTCGCTCATGATATAGCGCGCCGGGATGCGGTTCAAAACGTACGCGGCAATATCTTTCGCCGCGACCGAGTCACGAAGCAGTTCGGGCTTGTCTTCGAGCGCGATCTCGATCGCTTTCAGTACAATGTCTTCCTGGTAATTCTTGAGTTGCACATTTAATGAATACACCAGTTGGAGGAAAAAAACCAGTCGAAACCAGTCCAAAGAGCAGTTGAGGCTGTCCAAATCTTTCCTCAACCTAACGTAGAAACGGAAACCCCTACGTTTTCACACCGCACGCCGAACGGCACGGCGGTACACGAAGAACGTCTCGCACGCTTCGCCGATCGTCAGCGCGATTACCCCTGTGACCGCGGGCGAGAGCGGATTCACACGCGCGGCGGGACCAAAGAAAAAAAGCAGGCACAGCACAACAGCCGCCATGTTCAACATTTTCCCACCGCCGATCACCGATGTTCGTTGTGTGTGCAGGAGTGCGCCCCAATACGCCTCGCGCA
>PXBQ01000121.1 GCA_003566875.1 Spirochaetaceae bacterium
GGATCGGGTCTTGCTGATTCTCCGGGTGATGACGATGGGTCGTCTGGTACAGCGAGAGGCACGGTGGATCACACGTGTCGATAAGCCCCTCTGCGAAATTCTTATCCAGCGTGTTCACTTTCTTACCTCTTTTCCGCGTACTACGCGTCTTTCTTCGGGCACTTATCCAATATACTCATCTCTTGCCTCCGAAGGACAACAATTCGCACGGGAACCGCTTTCGAGTCTCGGTTCGAGACGGTGATTTGCGCGCCGGTGTACGCGAAGGCAATTCTCACGGACTTCGTCGGCTCTCTGAGCGCCACAAAACTCGGCGAACTCGATAACGCGCTTCGAGTTGCGCTGCAGATCGAGTAGTGATGGCTCGATATTGAGCCTCTCGCCGCGTGCGGGAGCGATCGACGAGATCTGTGTATCGCTCGTACGCTTCCGCGGTGGCTTCGCGCGCCGACCGGTACAGATCAACCGAAGCGCGGCCGCCGAGTTCCGCGCGAAACGACGCATCACGCGTCAGCGTGTCTATCGCGAACGCGGCCGCTTCGGTCACGACGATGCCGTCGGTGTCGTAGGTTGACGGGAAGACGAAGAAGTCGGACGCCGCATACAACTCTTTCAACCGATCTCTCTCCCGGATGAGTCCGGTGAGCGGCGTCGGCGTTCCGTACCTCTTCATCCGGCCGAGCGCGCCGATAGTCAGGCCGACGTTCTTCTCAACTCTCTGCTGCCCGACGTACAACGCGACCGTGCGGTTATCCGGAATGCCCAACACCTTCCTGCCGGCCGCGCGGAGCCGGTCGCGCGTTATCGGGTCCGGACGGTCCATCTCGGTACCGTTTCGCTGTACGGTGATCGGTCCGTCGTAGCCGTACGACTCGAGCACCGACCGCGTCGATTCGTTCGGTACCCACACCTCATCGACCGAGTCGTAGAATCGAACGATGCGCGCGAGGAACCACCGAACGACCCAATCGACGCGTACCGCCCGACGTAGGTCCTCAAGGTACCGCGAGTGCATCGTCGCGACGATCGGGACGCCCCGCGAGCGCGCGGTCGCGAGCGCCAATGTCCCGGAGGAAAAGGGGCAGTGCGCGTGCACGATGTCGAACGGAATCGAGTCGATTCGGCGGGGAATCGTCCGGTCGAACCACGCCGCACCCATACGGTATGGCGCATGACCGGGAAACGCCAGCGATGCGTACTGGACCACATTGACCGCCCCCGAGCACCGTCCCGGCGCTCTTGGTGTCACGACGGCGGTTGCGATTCCGGCTTCGATCAGATACTGCGCGGTGTTGCGAACCATGAGCGCAACCCCATCCATGATGGGAGGATACGAGTCGTTAAAGAGTCCGACGGTCAGCGTATCGGGTCGGTTCGGCACTCCTTTAAGTTAGCGCTGCGATGCGCCGCGGGCAAACCGTCGTCTCGGCGGCGCACCCGGAATCACGCACGCGCTCCCAATATTCACCGGGAGAGGACTCGAGTAACCGACGAAACTCGCGGTCACAGAAAGTTACCAAGGCTTGTCGGCCTCCTGATTCAGGATCTTCTCCGTGTTGCGTACGGAGCGGTCGTAGAGTAGACTAACCACGTGGCTCGCTATCGCCGAGCCGGGAGGTACCCCATGCAGACACGACCATTCGGCAAGACCGGCCAGGAGTTTCCGATTCTCAGCTTCGGAGCACAACGAATCGTTGACGATCACAACTGCTCGGAAGAACAGGCCGTCGAAATCCTTAACCACGCTATCGATTCCGGCATCCGTTACTTCGACACCGCCTGGATCTACTCCGCCGGCCAGTCGGAGCAGCGAGTAGGATTGGTGGCGCGCGATCGGCGTAAGGAGATGTGGATTGCCACAAAGGCCTGGGATCGAACTCGCGATGGTGCGCTCAAACAGCTCGATGAGAGTCTGAATCGACTGCAGACCGACCACGTCAACGAATGGCGCATCCATAACGTAAAGAGCATGGCGGATCTGGATAGCGCCTTTGCCCCCGGCGGCGTGATCGAGGCGATGGTCCGAGCGAAAGAGCAGGGATTGGTAGAACATATCAGCATCAGCGGTCACACCGATCCGCGCGTTCAGATCGAAGCGCTACGCCGGTTCGATTTCGATAGCGTATTGGTGGCTGTGTCGGCGCTCGACCATTTCATCTACAGCTTCGCCGAAGATTTTCTCCCGGTCGCGAACGCCAAGGGCACCGCCACCATAGGCATGAAGGTCTTCGCATTCGGTAAACTGGCGCAGGTATACGACCGCGCCCTGCGCTACACTCTCGCCCTACCGGTGAGCACCGTCATCGTCGGCTGCTCGACCATGAAGGAACTCGAGGACGATTTGGCTGTCGCCAACAGTTTCAAGCCGATGACCGGTCCCGAGCGACTGGAGTTCTTTCGCGAGATTCTCCCGCTTGTCTCACCGGCCAACCAGCCGTGGAAAGCCAACGACTGGGGCAAGCCCACCGGTTGGAACACGCCCGATTAGGGACGAGAGTACCGTAGCCTTTCACGCCGGGTTTTTCCTCGAAGGCTGCATCTGGCAGGACGTCCAGCCTCGGCAATTACGAGTTGACAGGAGGCACAGGCGGGTAAAAAATAGATGCATCCAATGGCAAGGAGAAGGTTATGAAGGCAACCGTTCTCTTCTGGGTCCACGGCATCGCGGCGCTTGTGTTCGGGCTCGGGTTCCTGCTCGTGCCCGGCATGATGACCGACATGATGAACGTGCCGACCGATTCGATGGGGCTCATCGGGTGGCAGTTCTTTGGTCTCATGATCCTCACCGTCGGCGGGATCGTCTGGGGCTCGCGGAACAAGCTGGTACGCGAGGTGAGGTTCCCGATCATGCTCATGGTGTTTCTCGTGATGGTGGCAATGACGGTACTTCACGCCGTCCTCGCGCTCTTCAGTGAGCTTGAGATCAACCTGACGTTGTGGAGCGTGATAGTTTTCCACGTCACCATGGCAGTATGGTACGGCTACTTCCTGTTCAAGCGCGAGAAACCGCCCGCATCGCAGGCCCCGCCGGCAGCGTAGCAGAGCGTCCCACGGAGCCTGCACGTCGGCCGGCTCCGAAGGCGGGAACACGAGCGACGAGCGAGCGCCATCGGTGCGCAGGTCCGCGGAACCGGTTCAAGATGCTTTGTGATACTGAGTGATCTTGTTTAACTCCGCCGCCTTTGCCTCCGTGTGAGTCTCAAGATCATAACGAGTTTGCATGTTCATCCAGAACTCGGGACCCGATTAAGCCGTATCCGCTACGAATGAGGGTTCCAGTGTTCCCGAGTACCGTCACGTTCTGGCCTTCTTCGTAGTTATTTCCGTCGGTGGGAACGCTTCCCGAGTCAGCTCCGTTCGCGTGGTTCGTGACCGTGTACGTCGGGTTTTGCGTCCATACCGCATGCAAGTCGAAATTTGAATCGTCGATCTGAAATGTGTCAGTGGGGTTAAAATGCGTACCTCCGCCGTCGGCTTGTGTGTTCCATCCACCAAAGACGTACCCGCTTCGGACGAGATTTCCGCAATTGCTCGGTACGGTTACTGTGTCTCCCCGTACGAAATCGTTCGTATCACTTGGGACACTACCGCCGCTGTTGCCGTTCCCGTGGTAGGTGACCATGTACGTCGCCTCGTCCGCTGAAGATGGGTCTGCACAGCCAATGAAGAACACACCCGCCAGGGCCGCACACGAGAGAAAAAACTACTACAGTCCGTCCCATGAATACGTCTTCTTCGTTGCACGCCGTGGGCACCACCGATCCGTCTTCATATCAGAGCTAATGGACATTTTGTGTTAGCTCTAATGTCAACAATATAACACGGAACTCGTGTATTGACAGCCTTCCAGATAAAACAGTTCCACTTGAATTCGACAGAGTGTTAGCTCAAACAGACCGGAGACCTGACTCCACACCGGCGTTCGGCTTCTGTTGCTACATCATCGATCTGGGTCTTGCCTTTGACCGGTTCGGCACTGGAGGACGAGTCTTTGGATGTGGCTTGTCAGGCCGCTTTCATTGAAACGTCGGACAACCTCCCGCTGGTACTCGTCGTTCACCGCCTATCCAATAATCGGAACTCTCCTCGAGAGCTCAGATTATGTGTTGTGTGTCGATTGCTGGCGGTAGGTGCGGCGGGTTTTTCACTAACTTTCAAAGTCTCATCACAATAGACGCCGCCGGAGGAGATTCAGGCTCATGTTCGATGCCCCGGGGCGAATAGGGTCATCGGCGGTTCCCCCGACTGTTTTGAAACAGCGACAAACGGGCAATCCCGAATCCAATGCAGGTTTTCTGCGCGATCAAAGCGCGGAAACAATGGGAATATGCAGGCTTCTATCACACGAGTCGCATTCAAGAACGAGGGCAAACGAAAAACACACTTGCTCAGGGCACTGAGTAAGCCGCGTCAACAATTGTCCAACCAGAACTCATTGGCACGAATGTCGGGGCGTTAGTCCTCGAACTGAATGAATAGACGGCAAAATAGCCATGAATTTCTACAACAAGAACATCAGCTACTTCGATATCAGCGCTTGCAGCGGTTACCGATAGTTCCAAGGTAATCGATCCTGATCCTACTAGTTGACCGATAAACGTATTGTACTCCGCACCGCTCACAAAATCGTTGTCGGTCAAACCATAATGTGGGACTCCCGCACCGGCCAACGCTTCTACAGGTCCAGTGAACATGGGTGTAACAAGCTCCGTTACGTCGACGCCTTGTGTCTGGTTCCAAACAGATACTATTGAAATCAAAACTCGCGTTTTCAGCCCCCTGTCACGGTCAAATTTGACCAGTGACGCGGTTGGCGACTCGATGCCAAGGTCAAAATGAACCCTGGTAGCCACACGGTGAATGCCCGTACCAACGGTCTCAAGCGTTTTCATCGGTTCCGTCACAACAGTTGGGTTAATAAGAACAAGCGGATAGTCAGGGTTAAGGCTACACGAAAAAAAAAGCGGCAGGAACACGATCAGAATAGGCAGCAACTTTCTCATGCACTCGATTATAGTCCGAGGCTATCGGTCTCGGCAAGGGCTGTTATTTTTTGGGAGATATTGGAAAAAAGGCGATGGAGCTTCTTCAACGACA
>PXBQ01000457.1 GCA_003566875.1 Spirochaetaceae bacterium
CGCTCCCGAAACTCGTCAATCCACGGACCGGAAGGATCCATACCAACTTCAACGTCACGGGAACCGCGACCGGGCGACTCTCGAGCATCGAGCCGAACCTTCAGAACATTCCGATTCGCGACGAGGAAGGGCGTCGAATCCGATCGGCGTTCGTAGCGGACCACGGCTGGAGCTTCGTAACGGCGGATTATGCGCAGATTGAACTCGTCGTTTTGGCGCACCTCTCGGGCGACCCCGCGTTGCGCGAGGCGTTTGCGAACAACATCGACGTGCACAAAACGACCGCGTCGCTCATTTTTGGGCTCGAGATCGACGACGTCACAGCCGAGCAGCGGCGTATCGCGAAGACGATCAACTTCGGCGTTATGTACGGCATGTCCGCGTTTCGGCTCTCGAACGAGTTGGGGATCTCCCGAGCGGACGCGGCGGGTTTCATCGACGCGTACTTCACGAAGTACGCATCAATTCGCGAGTTTGTCGATAACACCGTGCGCGAAGCCGAGCAGAACGGGTACGTCAAGACGATTCTCGGCCACGAACGACGCATCCACGAGATCAACAACCGGAACAAGACCGTAAAAATGGCGGCTGAGCGCACCGCCGTCAACACGCCGATCCAGGGCAGCGCCGCGGACATCGTCAAAGTCGCGATGCTCAGGATCGCCGCGCGCCTGTCCGACGAGAAGCGGAAGTCGCGCCTGATCCTCCAGGTTCACGATGAGTTGATACTTGAGGCGCCCGACGACGAGGCGCACGAAACCGCGCTTCTCGTTGAACACGAGATGACACACGCGGTCGAACTCGATGTTCCACTGCGCGTGAGCATCGAGATCGGAAAAGACTGGGGAGCTTTCCACTCGTGACCGTCGGTGTTACAGGTAGGTACTGCGCGGGGAAAACCACGGTCGCCGAGCTGCTCGCGGCGCACGGATACCTGCATATCGACGTTGACGCGGTTGGACATCGGGCCCTTGCCGAACTCGAGGAGAGAGTCGTCGACCGATTCGGTCCGGAGATTCGGCTTCCGACGGGCGGTATCGACCGCAAGGCGCTCGGGCGTATCGTGTTTGCCGACTCCGCCGAGTTGCGCGCGCTCGAGGACATCGTGCATCCGCGCATGGTCGAGATCGTGACCGAAGAGTCAAAATCGGCGCGCGACTCCGTCGTGAACGCGGCTCTGTTGTTTCGGATGCGTCTCGACGCGATCTGCGACCTCGTTATCTGGGTCTCGGCGCCGCTCGTCGTCCGGGTTTTCCGCGCGATGAAACGCGACGGTCTTTCGCTCGGCGCGGTCCGGCAAAGAATCAGGTCGCAGACCGATTTGGCCGCTCAACTCTCGTCGTCGAGTGTCGATATTTATACTGTGCGAAACACCGGAAACGCGCGGCGGCTCGAGAGTCGTCTCTCGCGGGTTCCGGGCGTAATACGCGCTCGCAACGGGGAAAATGGACGACACGATGGAAAAAAATAGAGTCTTTCTGATAATAACATCCGTTACACTCTTTGTCGCTTTGGTGGTCGGCGTGGGTATCTGGGCGTTTTATCCCCGTCCGGACGCGGAACCCGATCTGGCGACTCGAGAGGCGGGCCGGCCGGCCTTCGACCCGATTCAATACATGCGTTCGCCGGATCAGTCGTTGCTCTTCTCGAGAGAAACAACCGACGAGGACGACGTGTTCATCATCTACGGAACCGATGAGGACGCCGTCGATATTGACGACGCGCTTGCCGAACCGCGACCGCGTATTGCCGAGCCGCCGGCGACCGAACCGCGTCCCGATGCGCGGCCTCCCATCACCGCCGTGCCGCCGCAAGCCCGGACTCCGGCTCCGACCCGGCCGCCTGCATCCGTACCGAGCTCTCCCGCACCATCCACGGCGGCTCCCTCCGCGCCGGCGCCGACCGCCGCGGTTCCGCGACCGACCGAGCCGACGGCACCACGTGAAGTGCGCGTCACCGAGTACTGGATTCAAGTGATCTCGTCGCCGAACCGTGATACCGCCGAACAGGCTCGAGTCGTTTTGCTCGAAGATTACAGTCTCGGGACTCGAATCACGACGCGCGAGGTCGATGGAACGACGTTCTACCGCCTGCGGATAGGACCGTTCACCGAAAGGGCCGAGGCGGGCAAGTTTCTCGATTGGGTGCGCCGGCTCGAGGGTTTCGCGCAGAGCTACATCTCCGAGGAGTACCCGCTCAGGACCGCATCCCGCTGACGCCGCTGAGGCGCGGGCGTTTCCTGTGGCGCCGTGGCGCGGGTCACACCGCGGCGGGCGTCTTGCGGACGTACGAGCTTGGCTTGTTGTAGATTTTGCTGCCGGGTGGCACTGACTCGGTGATCCAGACGTTTCCCCCGATAATCGAACCCTCTCCGATCACCGTTTTTCCCCCGAGAATCGTCGCCCCCGCGTAGATCGTCACGTCGTCCTCGATCGTCGGGTGACGCTTTTTATCCGCTTCCTCTTTCTTCACGCTCAACGCGCCAATCGTGACACCCTGGTATATCTTGACGTTCTTGCCGATGATCGTCGTCTCTCCGATTACGACGCCCGTTGCGTGGTCGATGAAAAAGGAATCGCCGATCACCGCGCCCGGATGGATGTCGATGCCGGTCTCGCCGTGGATGTGTTCGCTCATCATTCGCGGGATAAGCGGGACTTCACGGATCCAGAGTTCGTGCGCGACTCTGTGCGCGATCACCGCTTCCACCCCGGGATACGCGAGAATGACTTCCTCGCGGGATTTACTCGCCGGGTCGCCTTGAAACGCGGCTTCGACATCGAGCTTGATCCGACGGCGGATCTCGGGTATGCACTCGACAAACGAAAGGGCGATTTCCTCGGCCCGTTTGTAACAGGCCGAAGTCAGCGCTTCGCGGTCCCGATCGCCGCACGGGGGTTTGAGCTCGTGCCGGCGCTGGAAACACAGGCTGCGATGCGTTTCTTCGGTCAGGTTTTTTGCGACGCGGCTTACCCGCTCGGCCACCACGTACCGGATGTTCTCGCGGACAATCGTCTCATCCTCGCGGTATCCGGGGAAAATCAAGGATTCGATGTCGCGAAGGATTTTCACGACGCTCTCGCGTGACGGTAGCTTCGGTCCGTCGAGGTGGTTGATGACGCCGAGCTGCAGGTATGAGTCGTGTATCGCGTCGATCACGTGGTCGAGTCGTTTCAACATCGTTCGAGTATACGGTCGCACGTGCGGGGGATGTCAACCGGGAGGTCATGCCGAACGGTCACGCTTCGACGACGCCTGAGCCCGGAGCGTAGCGATAGTGATAGTCAAAGATGTTATACGGATCGTCGACCGGCATCTCGTTTACCGTGATCGCGTGCAGTCGGGTCCCAAGTTCGCTCTGGACCCGACGAATATCGGCTGAAGCCCGGTCGAGAACCTTTGGGATCCGGAAATCCGAGACGATCACGACGTCGGCCGTTCGGTATCGTTCGGTCTCGAGAAGGTCGATGCAGCGCGCGACCGCGGGGCGCAGATCGGTTCCGCCGTGAAACGTTCCGCTGAGAAACCGCGAAAGCTCCGGAATCGCCGAACCGAGATCGCTCAACTCGAAACACTCGATTCGGGTCGAGAACGCGACGAGAAAACACGCGCGCCCTTCGGCGAGCGCTACGCGGCAGAGCGCCAACGCGAGGGTCTTTGCCACCGTCTCAGGACGACCCGCCATCGATCCACTCGTGTCGACGCAGAGAAGGATCGGTCCACGATCGGTACTCTCGGCGCTGACCCGCTCCCGTCGCGTGCGAACAGCAGTGACCGAGCGGCGCGTTGTGTAGAGACGAGACAGAAGCTCTCCTTCGGCGAGTTTCTTTGCGAAGACGAGTTCGGTTTCCGGAATCGTCGCGAGCGCGAGCTCGATCGGGAGCACCGTCTCGATGTCGTTTCCAAACGCGACACCGGTCACCTCGCTCCGACCGACGCTGATCTCTTCGGTTGTCTCGAACGCGACCTCCGTGTACGCGGGCTCGTGCGCCTTTGAGGCGACCAGATCCGAACGGCCGATCTGCGCCGCGAGCCGCTCGATCGAGCGGTCGGTCGAGAGCAGATCGGCGTATCGTTCGATCGAGTCCCATCCGTCGGAGTGCCATTCGGCGTCGACGAGGTCCCAAAGGCCCGAGCTCGTGCCGAATAAGTCGCGCATCCGCTCGGCGGTCTCGACCGCCATCTCCGCGCGGCGGTTGAGTTCGTCTACGAACGGAGGCAGGACACGACGGAAAAAAGCCGTCTCGTGTCGCGATTCGCGCCGTCGGAGAACACGGCCCCATCGCTCAATGAGACGTTCGTGTGCCGCATCGAGTTCGATCCGCGCCTCCAGGCTCTGTACCGGCCGCCGTGCGCGTACGAGAAACGCCGTCACCGCCTCCGCTACCGATCCATCGTGCGCGAACGTCTCGCCGCGACCGGTCGCCGACTCACGATCGGGTTGATCGGCGTGTCTTTCGAGAAATCGTGCGGCCTCGGTCGGTTCATCGAGCGAGCGCAAGGTCTCAAACTCGGCTTTTTCGGTCTCCAGCCGGTCGTCGGTCGGGATCCGGGCCCATCGATCCGCGCACCAATGCACGACATCGTGCGCGATCCGACCACACACCTGCTCGTCGCCGGCAACGCGATCGGAGAACGTCTCCATCGCGAACACGGCCGAGATCGTGTCGCGTACCGCGTCGGGTACAATGTCTTGCTCGACGTCGTGATTCTCGCGCTCCGGCTCGGTGAACCGCGCGAAGACTACGTTCTCGAGCAGTTCACGCAGACGCTCGCCAAGAGCCGAGTCGTCGTGCGACAACAGACAGCGGTACATTACCGGGTTTCCGCATTCTCGATCGTGCGGAGAAAATCCTCGACGTCGATTTTCAGGCTCGCGAACTCCCGCGCGCATCGTTCGACCCGGGCGAACGCGCCGTCGACGTATCGATGGTCGACAAAGAGGTGATCGGAAGCGTCGGAACGTCCGTGTCGCATGAATTCTCCGGCTTCACCGATGACCGAGTCACACTCGGTGATAATATCAATCGCTCCGGCTCGCGTTCGCGCGATTACGTCCGGAGCGGGC
>PXBQ01000291.1 GCA_003566875.1 Spirochaetaceae bacterium
CGCGAAGCGGTGCGGCGCGTCGATCGCGGCGATCGCTCGGCGCCGTTTCGCGTTGGGGGTCTTGATTACCTGCGCTTCGTCGAGAATCAGGTACTCAAACGCGACGTCACGAAGCAACTCGAAGTCGCGCAGGAACGTATCGTAACTGACCAGGACGACATCGACCGCGCGAAGCACCGCGTCGAGTTTGGTCCGATCCGGTCCGCCGTGTACGATCGGAACGAGCGACGGCGCAAAACGCTTGCACTCGGCGTGCCAGTTGTGGAGAGTGCTGACCGGACAGACCACGAGCGCACGCGCCATCTCGCCGCGTTCGCGCGCCGCCAGGAGCAGCGCTAACGCCTGAATGGTCTTCCCGAGGCCCATGTCGTCCGCGAGGATTCCGCCGAGGCCGTAGCGATGGAGAAACCACAGCCAGTTGAGGCCGTCTTGCTGGTACGGCCTGAGGGTTCCGGTGAACGCCGTCGGGACGTCGATCTTCTCGATCGAGTCGAACTCGCTCAGGCGCCGTTTTAGATCGGTGTACTCGCGAAGCGCCGGGTGCGTCAGGTCGCCGAGAAACCCGGCGATCTCGTCGATCGTCGATAGATCGCGCATCCCGATTCGGTCGCTCCGTTTGAACGCGCGCGGAAGCTCGCCGCGCTCATCGAGCAGAAACACCCGGCCGCCGGCGATCGCAAATCGGTCGCCGATCATTTCATCGATTCCGAAAAAGTTCTCTCCGTCGATCAACCCCGGCTCGACCGAAAACCAGTCCTCGCCAGACGCGACGACCCGGTAGCCACGGGTGGCCTTCCTCCGGGTAACCGTCGTTCCATTCACCCGAATCTCAAAACCCAGATCGATCAGAGCCTTTGCGCGGAGGGCCAGGATATCCCGGATCGGGGATCGCGGAGGCAGACCGGCGGTCACGCCGAACGCTTCGTCGCGAAACGCGTTTTCGGCCCCGTAGTTGCGCGCGAGGTACCACGCGGTCCCCGGCGGTTCGTCATCGGTCGCGACGCGCTCGAGATCGGCAGGTGCCGCCGGAATCAACTCAATCGTTTCCGAACCTTCAATCTCGCGCGCACCGTACGAGAAAAGCAGCCGCGCGGTGCCGTTCTCGCTGCGTCCGAAGATCTCAAACTCGATGATCGGTCGCGGGACGCTCTCTACGATACGGTACGCGGGCGGCGGCGCGTCGATCTCGACCAGATCCTCGAGCCGGCCGTCGCACAACTCGCGCAAAGCCGTCGCCTCGTCGTGCGACAACGCGTGGCCCAGCCGCAGGACATCCGCGACGGCTCCGAGTACGTTGTACGGATAACCGGGGAGATCGGTATCGAAAAGAAACCACAGGCTGCCCGTACGAGCGACGGGAAGTATCACTCCGCGTTCGTCGAGCTCGGGGAAATCTGTGAGAGTATCGAGCGTCTCGTCGTAGCCGTCACGATCGACGACCGTCACGACCGGCGAGAGCGATACCCGCCGATCGTGCGAGAGCGCGACGTCCCACCGTACTCGCACTCGTGCGATACGTCGTGGCCGCGCGGGGAGTTCGCGCGTCAGCCGGTCAGGCCGTGTCAGGTACAGTTCGATCGGGAGCTCCAACTCGTCGCGAGAACTCTCAGCCGAGTGATCGCGCCAGCGCGAGAGAACACGCAGAGCCGAGACCGAGCCGTCGACTTTGGTCCGGATCAAGGTGATCAGCCCTTCGGTCGTATCGTTCCCTCGGACCCTGGCCTTCGATGGAATATACGGGTCGATTCGCCCGTCGGCGCCGTCGCGCCTGAGGTACACGAGCGCGGGTTTTAGCAGATATCGCCCGGTTCCGCCGGGTGAATAATCGGGCTCGTGCTCGAGCCGGAAGACCGGGCGGTACGACGGACTGGTACGCTCCGCACCCTTTGCCCCGCCGGCCGCCTCGCGCGATCCGTCAGGCCGAAGGAAACGCGTGACGAGAGCCGACTCGATCTGGAACCGGTTGAATGACTGGGCATGCCCGGTGGAGATATCGGAAACGCCGATGATCGTCCCGGGATTAGGCCGCGCGACGGTACCTCTCGGTCGCGGCCGGGCTGCCGACGCGCGCCGGGCTTCGGCTCCGACCCCAAGGGCGTCCCGGAGCGCGTAGAGAAACGCGCCGGTGTGTTTGCACGGCTCGTACTCCGACGGGCACGTGCACCGGTGGCTGAATCCATATGGATGCGCGCGCAGGATGACGCGGTACGTCCCGGTCTCGCCTTTGACGGTACCGATGATCTGGTGTTCGTCCGCGTACTCGCACGCGCACCGGTCACGCCGGTACAGGCCGAACGCGCGCACGCGCAGTTCGGGGTACTCGAACATACTGTCGACGTCGAGCGTGACAAGGAAGTCTCTCCACTCACGGGTGATTCCGGACGGGTCGATCACGGGCCATCCTTCTTTGATATGCCAAGTGAGACATGCAACAGCCTCGTCTTTTTTATCCGGAAATTCTATGCTGGTCTATACTCAAACCCGCAACCCCGAGGGTGCGGCGAAAAATAGGACAGGAGGCAATATGGGCAACATTGATCCGTACAAGATTGCGGAGCGGTTCCGCAAGTTCCTGCGCGTGACCGACGTGACCGACGGGCTGGATGCGGTTGGGCGGAACGATCTCACGCTGATGTCGAACAAGATCCGGCCGCTCTGGATGGGAATACGATTTTGGGGGCCGGCGGTCACGATGCAGGTCGTTCCGACGAATCGTCACATGCCGTTCCCGCTGAAGAAGGAAGACGCACTTCGTCAACATGCCATCTGGCGCGAGATGAACGGCTGGCGCGCCGATCTCAATGCCGAAATGAAAGAGGGCTGTGTTATCATTACGTCGACCGGCGGTGCTCGTGAGTGCGGCTACTGGGGCTCGGCGAATGCGATGGGTATGCAGGCCGCCGGCGCGCACGGAATCGTCACCGACGGGTATTGTCGCGATACCGACGAAGTGATCATGCAGAAGACGCCGGTGGCGTGCGCGGGGATCGGTCGCCCGATCATTCCCGGGCGTGTGGAACTGGAGAATGTGCAGGTGCCGGTCGCGTGCGGCGGCGTTCTCGTTCGGCCCGGAGACATCGTAGGGTGCGACTGGGACGGTGTCGTCGTAGTCCCGATCGAGGTAGCCGAAGACGTGCTCGTATTCGCGGCTCGAATCGCGGTGGACGACAAGAAAGGACGCGCGAAGCTCTACGAGAAGCTTGGGAAACAACCGGATGAGACGGTCGACTGGCAGGCCGCAGCCGAATGGTTCAAGGATCTGCTGTAGGCAGGAAACTTGAGATCCGGGCGCTGTCGCCCGGATCCGTCCAACTAACCCACCAGCTATTTCTTCTTGGGGGGCCTTCCTGGTATCGCTCTTGCCGGCAGCCGGCTTTGCAGGGGTCGATCCGGAAGGCTTCTTAACGGGCTTTGCTGCCATGGTGCCTCCTATGACACTCTTCCATAAGAACACACCATACTCGCGATTCCGCTACACAAATTCGCTTCCGACGCGCACGTTTTCACGCGGGAGGTTCGCACCATACCTGAACCTCGACGTACCGTTCGGGTCCAAACTCGCCGATCGGGTTCCAGTCCTGAGGAAGCCCGTATCGGGCTATTACGCCGATGATCTCGGTCCAGGTGTAAACGGTACTCCGGTACTCTTTGCCGTCGGCGACGCGAGGGCTGAACGTCGGAAACAAGTCACCGTACGAGAACGACAACGCCGAGGTGTCAAACCGCGATATCGGTATCTTCACGAAAGCCGGTTCGTTGTACCACGTCTCGAGCCACGGACACGCGCCGATCACCATGTAGTGCGGCACCGCGCGGACCGGCCGGCCGCCCTTTTTGATGAACAGCTCGCGCGCGAGAGCCTCGAGTTCGCTCCGGCGCGCAAGGTAACCGTCGTACCGGTGCGCCGCGAACGTGGTATTCGTCCGCTTGATCGCGTCTATAATCGCCTGCGCGGAATCACGATCGAGATCCGAGAGGTTCCGGAATGGTCCGACGCTTTTCTCGTAGTAGTGATACAGTTCCATGGTTGACTCCCGGAACGCAGCGAAAAACGACGCGGCATCATCGGATCCGCACGATGTACACGTCTGAGCGCGTTCCTCCGAAACCGCGGTTATAGCTCAGCCATCTACCATCACGCGAGACGTGACAGTGCGGGTGACATTGTTGTTGACGGGGCGTCCAGTCGGTGTCGTGTCGTGCAATGAGTTCGAGCCTCGGCGCGCCGTGCAGATCGAGATCGGTGTAGTGGATCTTGATCACCTGGTCGGCCGTGAACAGGCCATCGGTGATCATCACGTCCTCGCACGGGTGCGTGCACATGTGCCCGTAGTGATACTCGGTGTACCGCCTCTCGAACACCGTTCGCCCGGAGACGTCGGCGGCGCCGATGTAGTGGCCTCCCTTTGCCGAGGTCCCGTGGTAGAACACGCGGTCGCCACGGCAGTTCCAGTTGGAGTGGACCTGGAACCGATGTTCATCCCGCGGCCGGACTTCGGTAATTTCGCCGGTTTTTCTGTTAAGGATCCAAACGCGCGTGGTGCGGCCTTTATCGCCGCCGTGCGCGTACGACGGAGGCATGTCCCGGTCGATCAGCAAAAGATCCGGGTCGACGGGATTCGGAACGACGTGGTTACACCCTCTGCCGACGTCCTCGAACAACTCGGTAACGCCTCCGGTTGCGATGTCGACCTCGAGATGGGTCGTGGTGACGGTGGGAGTCTCGTTCGGCACGACCGCGTTCGAGTGTCGGGGGATAAACACCTTGGTCCCGTCGATGCTACCGACCGGATGCCCGAACGTCTGTTTCGTCGCGCCCAAATCGAGCAGCGTCTTTTCTTCGAGCGTCTCGAGGTGACACAGGTGGAGTTTGGTACCGGTATTCGTCGCGACCCATCCACTCGCCTGGACCATCGAGACGTTGTTTCCGTTGAACTTCTCCCCGGACTCCCGGTCGAGCACGGCGAGCACGGTCGTCCGCCCGGTCTCGAGCTCGGACTTGAAAAGATACGATTCACGGTCGACGTCCCACGAAGCCATGACGAGAAAACGGCTATC
>PXBQ01000369.1 GCA_003566875.1 Spirochaetaceae bacterium
GAACATCGAAGTTGAGGTCGAGGCACGGGCGAAACACTTCTACTCGATTTACGAAAAAATGAAGCAGAAGGGACGCCCGCTGCACGAGATCTTCGACTTTCTCGGGGTCCGTGTTCTGTGCTCCTCCGCGAACGACTGTTACACGCTCCTCGGTCTCGTTCACCGGATCTGGCCACCGATCGAGGGTCGTTTCAAAGACTACGTGGCGATGCCGAAGTCAAACCGGTACCAAAGTCTACACACGACAGTCCTGTGTTACGAAGGAAAAACGATCGAGATCCAGATTCGAACGTTCGAGATGCACCGGACCGCCGAGTACGGGATCGCCGCGCACTGGCTGTACAAGCGAAACCCCGGCGAGTCGGACCGTCGCGCCGAACTCCGGATCCTGAACCAGGTCCGGACGCTCAACACGACCCGCATCACGTCGAACGAGTTTCTCGACGAGATCAAACGCGAACTGCTCAAGGACTCGATCTACGTTTTCACGCCGAAAGGCGACGCGGTGGAACTGCCGAAGGGATCGACAGCGATCGATTTTGCGTACCACATTCACACCGAGATCGGCAACCGAACAGTTGGAGCGAAGGCCGACGGTTCGATCATCCCGCTCAAGGAAGAGCTCAAGAACACGCAGGTTATCGAGATCATCACGTCGCCGTCGGCGCATCCACATCTCGCGTGGCTGCGGTCGGTGCGGACGCGGAGCGCTCGATCCAAGATTCGGAACTGGCTCAACAAACACGACGATAATCTCATCATCGACCGCAGCATAGTCGCGCGTCGAAAAACCGATACCACGCCCCCCACGACCGCGAAGAAGAAGCCGCCCGAATCGACCGTGATGGACAAAGGAAAAGTCGGTGTGCGTGTCGGCGATGAACGGAACATGATGATCCGGTTCGCCAACTGCTGCCATCCGGTGACCGGTGATGACATTACCGGCTACATCTCGCGCGGACGCGGTATAATCGTTCACCGGCGCAACTGCCCAAATTTGCGGTTCATCGAGGATTTCGACGAGCGGCACATAGAAGTCGAGTGGGAGACCGTCTCGCCACGCGCGACCGTACGGCTGCGCGTATCGGCGCGAAAGACCTTCGATCTATTCTCCGAGATAGAGGGAGCCGTTAAAAAGTATCACGGACACCTAATCGAAGGAAAAGTTGACGAGCTCGAGACCGGTCGTTTTGAGGCTTTGTTCACTCTCGAACTCGATCGGCGCGACGACGCAAAAAAGATCATGAAAAGCATCCGCGCGATACCCGCGGTGATGAACGTTGCGGAGGTCGGCCAACCCACGGCCGACTTGATCGAAGCGGGATGAAGGAACACAGCATGAAAACAGTCGGTATCGTCGGGTACGGAAACATGGGAAGCTCGATCGTCGTGGGCCTGCGGCGCGTCGCTCCGCACACCCGGTTCGTGGTAATCGAGAAGAACGCCGAACGTCGAGAAGAAGCCCAGGCCGCTGGAGCCGAATTGTTCGAGGCCTACGACGACTTTTTCCGCGAGTCGGAGATCGCCGTGCTCGCGATCAAACCGCAGGATATCCGCGCGTTCGCGCGCGATGCCGCGGAGTACTGCGCCGGCTCGCGTATCGTCTCGATCCTCGCAGGCACGTCGATCGAGACGATCGCCACGGCGCTCGGAACGCCGACTGTCTGCCGCATGATGCCGAGTCTCGCGGCCGAGATCGGCGCTGCCGTCGTCGGCATCGCGTTTCGCGATGGGACCGATACTGTTTTCCGCGAGGATGCGCTCATGATCGCGGGCGCGATCGGAACCGCGTTTGAGCTTCCCGAACGGCTCATAGCGGCCGTAACCGGTGTTTCGGGCTCGGGCATCGCATTTATGTTCCAGTTTCTCCACGCCCTCGCGCTCGGCGGCACGCGCGCCGGCCTCGACTACCCGACCGCACTCGCGATGGCCGAAACCGTTGCCGACGGCGCGGTCGCGCTTCTCCGGAAACACGACCGAACACCGTCGGACTTCATCACGCGGGTCGCGTCGCCGGCGGGAACAACGATCGACGGGCTGCGCGAGCTCGAAAACGGCCGCTTCACGGCAACGGTAATGGACGCGGTAGTCGCTGCCGCAAGACGCGCGGAACAGCTCGAGTCGTAACGGCTTAACTACTCGTCGAACGTCTTGTTTCCTGATACTATACCGCCATGCTTGATCTACGATTTATCCGCGAGAACAGCGACGCGGTGAAAAGGAACGTCGCGGCGCGACACGTCGACGCCGATGTCGACGCGGTCGTCGCGTTGTACGACAAACGCAATACGACGATTCAGGAACTCGAGAAACTCCGCGCAGAACGCAACGACGTCGCGAAACGTATGAAAGGACGGCTCGAAACGACCGAGCGCGACGCGCTCATCGAACAGGGCAAACAGCTCAAAACGCGGATTCCCGAGCTTGAGGCGGAGCTCAAGGAGACCGAGACGCGCCTCTCGGAAGAAGCCTCACGCATACCGAATATGTCGCATCCCGACGCGCCGTTCGGTGTCGGCGACGATGCGAACACCGAGATCAAACGCTCGGGCACCCCACGCAGTTTCGACTTCGCCGCGAAGGATCACCTCGAGCTCGGAACCGCGCTCGATCTCATCGACTTCGAGACCGCGACGCGCGTCTCAGGGACAAAATTCTACTATCTCAAGAACGAAGCGGTCGTGCTCGAGCTCGCGCTCGTGAGGTTTGCGCTCGACATCGTTACGAGCCATGGTTTCACCGCGATGATCACGCCCGACATCGCACGAGAGAGCGTACTCGCGGGAATCGGGTATAACCCTCGCGGAGACGAGTCGAACATCTACACGCTCGAAGGCGACGAGGGATGCCTCGTCGGAACCGCCGAGATCACGCTCGGTGGGTACCACATGGGCGAGATACTCGAACCCGACCGACTGCCGATCAAGTACACCGGGCTTTCTCACTGTTTCCGGCGCGAGGCGGGCGCTGCGGGTCAGTTCTCAAAAGGACTATACCGCGTTCACCAGTTCTCGAAACTCGAAATGTTCGTGTTCTGTCGCCCGGAGGACTCCGATGTCCTGCTCGAGAAACTGCTCGCGATCGAAGAGCAGATTTTCACCGACCTCGAGATCCCGTACCGTGTCGTCGATACGTGCACCGGCGACCTCGGAGGACCGGCGTACCGGAAGTACGACATCGAAGCGTGGATGCCGGGGCGCGGCGAGGGCGGATCGTACGGAGAGGTCACGAGCTGTTCAAACTGCACCGACTACCAGGCACGTCGGCTCGGCGTCCGGTACCGCACGATCGACGGAAAGCGCGAGTTTGTCCACATGTTGAACGGAACGGCGATCGCGGTGTCCCGCGGTCTGATCGCGCTGCTCGAGAACCATCAGAACGAGGACGGTTCGATCACTATCCCTGAGAAACTCGCGCGGTACACGGGATTCACCCGGATCGGGCCACGTACCGTCGACGGATCTGCCGGCGAGTCGGGCCGATGAGACACGTCACGATAATCGCGGAGATCGGCACTTCCCACGGCGGCGATCTCGAAAAAGCGAAAGAACTCGTGCTCGCGGCAAAAGAGGCGGGTGCGGACTGCGCAAAGTTACAGATGGTGTTTGCCGACGAGATCGTTCATCCTCTCACCGGCGACGTTCAACTACCGGGCGGAGCGGTCCCGCTTTTCGAGAGGTTCAAATCGCTCGAGGCTCCCCCTGAGTTCTACGCCGCGGTCAAAACATACTGCGAGTCGATCGGTATCGAGTTTCTCTGTTCGGCCTTTGGAGTCCGGTCCGCACGAATCCTGAAGAGCCTTGGAGTCGGGCGCATGAAGATTGCGTCACCCGAGTTGAACCACGTTCCGCTGCTCCGGGAAGTCGCGCGGTTCAACATGCCGGTGATCCTCTCGACCGGCGTTTCGACGCTCGGCGACATTGAGAACGCGATCGCGATCGTCGGAGTGAACCGCGCTCTGCTGCTGCACTGTATCACCGCGTATCCGGCACCCGACGAGCAGTACAACATCACGCTGATCCCTCGCCTCGCGGGCATCTTCGGCGTGCCGGTCGGCGTATCGGACCACTCGCTCGATCCGGTTCTCGTCCCGTCGCTCTCGGTCGTAAACGGCGCGGTCATCATCGAGAAACACTTCACGCTCTCGCGCGCCGACGGCGGGCTCGACGATCCGATCGCGCAGGAACCGACGCAGTTCGCGCGCATGTGCGCGACCGTCCGACGAATCGAGCAGATCGTCGCCATCGACCCCACAAACGGGCCCGACAAAGTGATAAAAGAATTTGCCGAAGAGTTCGGCGCCGAGCGAATCGAATCGATCCTCGGCACCGGCGTGAAGTCACTTGCGGCGGCCGAGTCGCCGAACTACCTCACGACGAACAGATCGATTCACGCGTTACGAACGATCGAGAAAGGCGCGGTAATCCGTGCGGAAGACATCGCGATTCTCCGGAGCGAAAAAAAACTCCGACCGGGAATCCGGCCGGAGTTTTTTGACGTGATCGTCGGCCGCACCGCGACGCGCGACATCCCGAACGGCGAAGGCATCACGTTCGACGACGTAACGTCGCGCGTTTCCGAGTGACGCCTCCGGGAAGTCGTCGGACGCGCGAGGTCGTCACGCTTCGGCGATAAACTTCCGCAACACGGTCTGAAGAATTCCCCCGTTTCGGTAGTACTCTATCTCGACCGGACTGTCGATTCGGCATACCGTCTGAATCGTCCGCTCGGTACCGTCTTCACTCGACACGAGCACGTCAACCTCGGCCCCCGGCTCGAGGGTATCGTCGATCGCGACCGCGTACACCTCAGTTCCGGTCAATCCAAGCGACCCCGCGTTTTCACCCGTTTTGAACTCCAGAGGCAGGATCCCCATCCCGACCAGATTGCTGCGGTGGATGCGCTCGTACGACTCGGCGATCACGACTCTGATCCCGAGCAGATACGCGCCCTTTGCAGCCCAGTCGCGACTCGAACCCATGCCGTAATCCTTGCCCGCGATCACGACCAGC
>PXBQ01000168.1 GCA_003566875.1 Spirochaetaceae bacterium
CGACATGCCGGCCGACATCACGCTTTCTGCTCGGTTCCTTCCGACAGGAGGAGAGATACGGTCGCTGCGGTACCACGATGCGCTCTCGGTTTTGAGTGGTTCCGGGAAGGCAAGCTACGTTCTCGACCCCGACCGACAAATAAACCTCGAGTTCTCGCTTGCAGACGACGCGGGTGGAGAGCGATACGACGTATCGCTTCGCATCGACGAGACCGAGTACGTCGGCATCGCGTCGTTCGCGGGTGTGCCGTTACGACGCGTCCTCGCGGACGAGTATCGTGGCACGTTGCACGGCGACGCAACGTTTACCGGGACGCCCGAATCGCCCCGGATCACCTTCGCCGTCGAGACCCGCGAAGGTCGACGCGATTTTGAGCCGTTTGGTGCCCGACTCGCGGGAGAGTTCATCGACAACGGGGTTGAGATACGCGCCGACTCGATCGTCATGATGGGCCAACGTCTGACCGACGCGGTCGGTCGCCTCGACCTGGAACCGGGCACATTTTCCGCTTCGGCACGGTACCGGTCCGACCGCAACGTCGATACCGACGTTGCGCTATCTATCTCCGGATCGTTCGATTCTCCACCGATCGAGTTCTCGCGTCTGCTCGACACCGGGGTATCGGTCGCGATCACGATCGACGGCATCGACGACAAGCTCATGGACACGCCGCGGTGGGAGTTTGCGGTCAGACGCGAGGCTGACGGCGCGGTCGACGCTCGCGGTGGCCCGGAGGACGTACTCCGGTTTCGTTCCGACGCCGACGGCGTCTTTACCGCTGAGGCGCTCGCGCCGTTCCCGGTACGACTCAACGCCGAAGGGACAATCCGCGACGGGATGATCGAGGCAAACATCCCGTACATCAACGCACAGATATCCGAGCTTGCGGCGTTCTTCGATTTCGAAGTATTCCGACTCGATTCGGGCCGTGCGTCCGGCAACTTGCGCATCGTCGGCCCGATCGGCGATCCGGATATGTACGGCACGATCGCACTCGACGACGTGTACGCGCGTACGGATTACGTCCCCGGCAGTATCGGGCCTGCAAAGTCCTTTTTGGTCTTCCAGGAACGGGAAATGGCGTTGACCCGTTTCCGCACACAAGCAGGGCCAAGCCATGCGTACGTCGAGGGCGGATTCGTGTTCGACCGATGGCGACCCGAAGAGTTCTTCATCCGTATTGATAGCGCCGACGCGACGGGAATCCGTCTCGTTCACAACTTCGCCGGCGTCGACGTAGACGGATACGCCACGGGATGGCTCGAGATTTCCGGTGCCCGCACGGTTTTCGACGTTACGGGTGACGTGACCGCGCGTTCGACGATCATCGCGTTGGGCGAGACCGTCCAGCAGGCGCCGGATCTCGATCAAGACGCAAGCTTCACGCTCGACCTCACGGTCCGCAGCGGCCGAAGCGTCGAGTTCCTCTGGCCTTCGGCGACGCTTCCGATCGTCCGGAGCATCGCCGAGCCGAACGAGCGGCTGCGGATCACCGCGTCGAGCGCGATCGACGAATTCTTGTTCCGCGGCGACGTGGGAATCCAGGGCGGAGAGGTGTACTACTTCGACCGTAACTTCTATATCAGAGAGGGCCAAATCCGCTTCAACGAGACCGCTGATAACTTTGATCCACGTTTGACAGCGCGGGCGGAACTCCGTGAGGTCACGGCGACCGGACCGGTAAGGGTTTATCTCATCGTGAACGAGAGTCGACTGAGCGAGTTCTCCCCGCGGTTCGAGTCGAACCCGCCGATGACGGACGTCGAAATCGTTAATCTGCTCGGCGGCGCGTTTGTCGGAGCAGGGTCGGACACGGATCCGGTTCAATGGGACCTCACATCGGTCGTCCTTCCCGCGATCGACGCTTTTGCTCAGTTCGGCGTCATTCGATCTTTTGAGCGTTCGGTACGGGAGACTCTGCAACTCGACCTATTCTCGATTCGAACGAATGTGTTTCAGAAGCTCCTCCGAGGCGCGCTCGACGAGATGGCCCCCCCCCTTGACACTACCGCTCCATCTCTTGGAAAGTACTTCGATAATACGACGGTTTTTTTGGGCAAATATCTGGGAACCGATATCTTTATGGAGCTGCTGCTCCAGATGCGTGCTTCCGACCCGTTTGACGATTCGGTACGAAATCTGGGAGGAATTCTTGTCGAACCCGAGTTCAATCTCGCTTTTCAAACACCGTTTTTTATGCTGGAATGGGGCTTTTTCCCACGGAATCCCGGAGAGCTCTTTATTCGCGACAATACGTTCACGTTCTCGTGGGGATTCACGTACTAAACCTTAGGAGTCAGTAATGCCTAAACGCCTCTTGGCGCCGGCCGTCCTTTTTTTCTTGACGGTCGCTCTTGCCTCTGCACAGAACAACGATGAATGGTACCTCAATAAACCGATCCACAACGTCACGTTCGATGGGCTCATAAACGTCTCCGAGGCCGAACTCAGAGCCGTCGTGACACCGTTTATTGGTCGCAATTTCACCGAACCGGTCTTTCTCGACCTTCAGCGCCGTCTGTACGCGCTCGATTATTTCGAGCAAATCATACCGAGCGCAAAACCGGCGGACACCGAGCGGACCGCGGTCATTCTCGAGTTCACGGTAACCGAACGACCGATCGTGAGTGAGGTCTCTTTCTCGGGCAACAGGCGCGTTCGAACCGGCGAGCTGACCGACTCTATTCTGCTCGGTCGGGGAGACATCGTTAACCGGACAAAAATCCGGTTGGCCGAAGAAGCGCTCAAACAGCTGTACCTCGAGAAGGGTTTTCCCGATGTCGCGATTCAAGGCAGTTTTGTTCGCGATGAGGCGAGAAACACCGCGAACGTTTCGTTCGTAATAGACGAGGGCCTGCAGACGACTATCAGGGAGATCCGGTTCGTCGGAAACGTCTCGGCCTCAGCCGGTACGTTACGCGGTGTGATGGAGAGCAAACAGCAGTCGATCTTCAATAGCGGTGTCTTCCAGGAAGCGCTGATCGAGCGCGATCGCCGTGCGATCGAGAATCATTACCGAAATCGTGGCTACATCGACGCGCGCGTACTCGAGATAGAACGCGAGTTCGAGCGCGACGAAGACCAAAACAGAACTTTTGTCACGCTCACGGTGTACCTGGAAGAGGGCGCGCAGTACACGTACGGCGGAATGTCGTTCGAAGGAAACTCTATCTTCGGCGACGAACAACTCGAAGCGTTGCTCCGTTTTCGGCCCGGAAGCGTCATGAACGCCGAACGCGTAAACGCGGACTTTCAGCGCGTCGCGGACTTGTACTACGACAACGGGTACATCTACAACGAGATTTCGCGGCGCGAGATCCGCGATGAAGAGGAACTCATCGTGTCGTACGTCGTCTCGATCGTCGAGTACGGACGCGCGCACATCGAGAACATCATCGTCCGTGGAAACGAAAAGACCGAAGACTTCGTGATTCTCCGCGAGATCCCGCTCCAGGTCGGAGACGTCTTCTCGTCGTCGCGCGCACGCGAGGCGCAGTTCAACTTGCTTAACCTGCAGTACTTCTCGGCGGTCGTTCCGGAACTCGTACAGGGAAGCACCGACGGGTTGATGGACTTCATCATCAACGTCGAGGAGACCGGCACCGCCGATATCCGATTCGGGATTCAGTTCGGCGGGAGCATGGACTTCCCGGTCGCCGCTCAGGTGAGCTGGCAGGACCGGAACTTCCTCGGCCGGGGACAGACATTCGGCATCGAACTGAACGCATCCCCGGTGAACCAACGCCTTCAGCTGAACTTCCTCGAGAGATGGCTCACCGGGCGCCGGTGGGAAGGTGGCGCAAACATCCTGATCGACCGTACGATCCGCTCGAACGTACGCCAGGACGTCATCACGCCGATATTCTCGCGCGAGGATTACGAGGCGGGCAGGGCTGTCCCGGACCCGTACACCGGTGAGTACGTTTTCCCGTCGACCACGACGTTCAACGGCATCGAGTACGGCGCCGGCGACCCGTTCCCCGGGAACCCGACCGCCGAACAGATCGATCAATACAGCCTTGTGACCGACTACGTCTACGCGGGCGGCTCGCAGGCGTCGATACCTCCTGAATACCTGATGTCGTATCAAAATCTCGACATCTCGCTCGGGCTCACGACCGCGTATCGCTTCCGCACGCCGGTCGGCGCGCTCAGGCTCGGAACGGGATTCCGGACCGGTGTCGGCTGGATCAACTACGACGCCGACGTTTATCGGCCGTTCGATCCGAATACACGCGAGAACCTCCGCAACTGGGTGTTCACAAACCGATTGAACGTTAACGCGTCACTCGACAACCGTGATTTCGTGTTCTCACCGTCGCGCGGCTCGTTGTTCAGCCAGCAGGTGACTTTTGTCGGAGGCCTGCTCCTTGGAGAGAGGCACTACATAAAGACCGAGACCAAGGCCGAGGCGTACGTGACGCTGTTTGATATCCCCGTGACCGAAAACTGGAACTGGAAGACGGTCCTCGGTGTGCACTCTTCGATCTCGTTCATCCTGCCACAGTTCTGGGTTCCCGCGAACCAACGCGACCGGCTCGATTCTTTCGATACGCAAGTCTCGTCCACAGACCTACTGTTCATCGACGGGATGTTCACCGCGCGCGGATGGAGACAGCTCGATAACCGTCCTCTGACCGGTGGGCGCGCGCTCTGGAACAACTGGGTGGAGCTCAGGATGCCGATCTCGGAACAGATCGTCTGGTTCGACACGTTCTTCGACGCGGCGGTCATGTACGACGACCCCGCGGCGATCGCGAGCTTCGGCATCGAGGACATGCTGTTCAGTACCGGGTTCGGTCTGCGGTTCACGATTCCACAACTGCCGATCCGGCTCTACCTCGCGCGCAGATTTACGATCGAGGACGGGAAACTCGTCGGCGATTCGCGCCCGGGTGCCGGGTTGTTCCAGTTCTTTGACTTCGTGTTCGCGATCGGGCTTGATTTCTGATTTAGGAGATTCTTCGTGAAGAAAGGTATTATCGTTCTTGCGCTCGGCGTCGTC
>PXBQ01000238.1 GCA_003566875.1 Spirochaetaceae bacterium
ACGCTCCGGTCACGGCCGGTGTCGGTGCAGATCGAACACGGATCGGACTCGGTGAAACTTCCGCATACGCTGCACGGGCGAAGGCGTCTTTTTAGTGTCGCTATATCCTCGCCGAGCTCTTCGTTGAACGAGTCGTCCGAACTCAGAAGGTAGTAAGCGATCCGCGCGGCGCTCTTTCGGCCGACACCCGGCAAACGCGATAAACGTTTGATCAGAGATTCAAGAACCGTCACATTCCCATCATACCCGGCGGTAAGTCCATTCCGCCGGTAAGGCTCGACATTTCATCGCGAATCTTGTCCTTGATTTTCACCATCGCGTCCGTGAAGGCCGCGAGGATGAGGTCCTGAAGCATCTCGATGTCGTCGGGATCAACGGCCTCGGGTGAGATCGTGACGCCGATGACCTCGAGCTGTCCGTTCACCTCGATTCTGACCATATCGCCGCCCGACGTTCCGACGGCCGTGATCGTCTTGAGCTTCTCCTGCGTCTCGCCCAGCTTTGACTGGATATTTTGCAGATTTTTGAATAAATCCATCGGGTTGATGTTCATTGTACCACTTCTCCTCGGAAAACCTTCCGAACCAGTTCGACTTTCTCATCGATCTCACGCGGCTCACCATCGTTCGACTCGACCGTAACGGTGACGTTTACAGCCTCGTCGAGCGCGTTCCTCACGACGTCCCGCACGAACGTTATATCCTGTTTGACCGCGTTTGCCGCATACGCACCGTCAAATACGATCGTCACGTGCGCGTCATCGAGTTCCCACCGTACGGCCTTGTCCAACACGGACGCCAAAGCAACTTTGTTGTCACGAACGATAGTGACGATCTCTTCAACCTTTTCGGCTTCGAGCAACCGTTGCCGCGGCGGCGACGCGGGGCGCGCATCGTCGGCGCTGCCCGTGCGAATCGCCGAACGCACCGTCTCGATCTCGTCGAGAATCTCCCTCGACGTGAGGTACGATCCGAGCGACGCCAAGCGACTCAGTACGAGCTCGAGCTCGAACCGTGGGTTCAGCGAGTACCGGATATCGCGATAGAGATCGAACAAGAGCGCGATTCCACGCTCGATTTGCGTCTGCGTCAAGGCATCACGCACCGTAACGGCGTACCGATCGACCGGGTACCCGAGCACCGATTCTTTCGTGACACCGTGGCGGATGAACAGCAACGAGCGGAAGTACTCGGCCAGATCGACGGTGAACTGCTCGACCGAGATCCCGGCCGATAACATTTCGTCCGCTTTTTCGAGCACTGCCGCTGTCTCGCCGACGACGATCTTCTCGGCAAGTTCGTTGAGCCGATCAAATCCAACCAGGCCCAGTTTGTCCTGAATCTTCTCGAGCGTGATCTCGCCGTCGGAAAACGACAGTACCTGATCGAACAAAGTGTACGCGTCGCGCAGCGATCCGGTCGCTTCCTTGGCGATCCAAAACAAAGCCTCATCGTTCGCGGCGACCCCCGTCTCCGCGGCGACTTCGCGGAGTTTATCGCGGATGACGTCTATCGAGATCAGGCGAAACGCGAACTGTTGGCACCGGGATTTGATCGTCGCGGGGACTTTGTGCAACTCGGTAGTCGCGAAAATGAACGCTACGTACGGAGGTGGCTCCTCGATCGTCTTGAGCAGTGCGTTGAACGCGCTGTTCGAGAGCATGTGCACTTCGTCGATGATGTAGATCTTGTAGCGAGAACTGTTCGGTGCGAACAGGACTTCGTCCTTGATTTGTCGTACGTCGTTCACCGACGTGTTCGAAGCGCCGTCTATCTCGATCACGTCGAGAGACGTCCCGCGCGCGATCTCTTCGCTCCCCGGGTAATCCTCGCACGCATCGGCGGTCGGTCCGGACGGACAGTTGAGCCCACGCGCCAGAATTCGCGCGGCGGACGTTTTGCCAACGCCACGCGGCCCGGAAAAGAGATACGCGTGCGCGATCCTCCCGGCCTTCAGCGCATTCTTGAGCGTAGCAACGACAAATTCCTGCCCGGTGAGCTCGTCGAACGTGCGCGGACGTTTCCGGGTTGCTGTTACTTCGTATTCCGTTGCTCCGTACTCCATGGACAAAAAAAAGCCCCTCTAGCTCAGACCAAGCCGATTGCGGCACACCGCCTAATCACTTACCGCTGCTTCCTTCCGGACCTGACGGGGTTGGGTGACAGGCGATTGCACAGAGCCCGATCGTCAACACTAAAGGGGCCGATTCGGAGAGAGAGGGATTCGAACCCTCGGTACCCGGTTAGGGTACATACGCTTTCCAAGCGCACACCTTCGGCCACTCGGTCACCTCTCCAACCCGAAATTGCGGAGAGAGAGGGATTCGAACCCTCGGAACCGCAAAGCGGCTCAACGGATTTCGAGTCCGCCCGATTCAACCACTCTCGCATCTCTCCGGATTGCCGGTCTGGTCACGGCTTCGGGTCACTCTAAAGGTTTTCGGGTTTAAATTCAATAGCGCTGGACGAAGCCGCGACGAAGTCGCTGCTCACGAAATACGTGCCCAAGAGGACTCGAACCTCCGACCTTCAGGTCCGCAACCTGACGCTCTATCCAGCTGAGCTATGGGCACATTTCGACGACCGCCGACAGCGACGATCAGTTCATCGGAGAGGGAGGGATTCGAACCCTCGGTACCCGGTTAGGGTACAACTCCTTAGCAGGGAGCCCGATTCGGCCACTCTCGCACCTCTCCCGGTTCCGCGATCCGTCACACCACTCGCCGTTCGGAGAGAGTGGGATTCGAACCCACGGAGCCTTGCGGCTCAACGGTTTTCAAGACCGCCTCTTTCGACCACTCAGACATCTCTCCAGTGAGGCAACGGTGAAACAGTATAGGAGTCGAGGCCCGAAATGTCAATCGGGGGCGGACGCGCGTTTTATCGCATCGCCGACACGGTTCAAGTCGTCGAGCGAGTAGAACGATATCTCGATTTTCCCGCGCGACTCGGTTCCGTTGATCACGACTTTTGTTCCGAGCGCCTCGACGAGTTCCTCCTCGAGTGCGGCAATCTCGACCGACTTCCGTTGTGTGGTGGCCGCAGAGCCGGGGAGTTTCGGTTTTGATGCGCGAGGTTTGGCCCCTTGAACGGCCGTCACCGCCGCTTCGGCTTCGCGCACCGAAAGACCATCTTCGACGATTTTTTGGTACAGCGCCTCGCGGGCGCCATTGTCGTCGAGAGCAAGCAACGCGCGCGCGTGCCCGGCCGAGATCTCGCCGTTCGCGACCGAAAGACGCATCGGATCGGGTAGCCGCATAAGCCGGACCGTGTTCGCGATCGTCGACCGGTTTACGCCGAGACGGTGCGAGAGCTCGTCTTGAGTCAGGCCCGACGCGTTCATCAACGCAAGGTACGCCTCGGCTTCCTCGATCGGGTTGAGGTCGTCGCGCTGAATGTTCTCTATCAACGCGATCTCGAGCTTTTCGTTCTCGGTGAACGTGCGCTCGATCACGGGAATCGAGGACAACCCGGCGCGTTTGGCCGCCCGGAACCGACGCTCACCCGCGACTATAACGTATCGACCGTCGCCCTGTGGCTCGACGATGATCGGCTGAATCACGCCCTTCTCGCGTACCGACTCGGTGAGTTCGTTCAGCGCGTCTTCGTTGAACGTCTTGCGCGGTTGGTTCGGATTCGGCGAGATACGATCGATCTCGACCGAAAGAACCCCAGCAGGAGTCTCGCCGACCGGGAGGTCCGCACCGGCTTCGAGCAGCGCATCGATGCCCTTTCCGAGTCGTCTTTTAGACACGGCCGAGTACCTCCTCGGCGAGCAGTTTGTAACTCCGCGCACCGGTACAGTCGGGATCGTACAGGTTGATCGGGATGCCGAAAGACGGCGCTTCCGACAGTCGTACGTTCCGAGGAATCACGGTTTGGAACACCTTCTTCCCGAAATACCCGATCACCTCCTGAACAACATCCTGCGCGAGACGGATGCGTGAATCGTACATAGTAAAAACGATGCCGATAATCTCGAGCCGCGTGTTCAGAGTCTTTTGAACCCGTTGAATGCTCTCGAGCAACTGAGTGAGTCCCTCGAGAGCGAAGTACTCGCACTGGAGCGGAATCAGAACCTGGTCGGCGGCAGCGAGACCGTTCAGCGTCAGAATTCCGAGCGACGGTGGGCAGTCGATCAAGATCAAATCGTACTCGTCTTTCACGTCTTCGAGAGTCCGTTTCAGATAGAGCGCGCGATCTTTCTGGTCGACCAGTTCAACGTTCGCGCCCGTCAGGTTCACGCTCGACGGGATGATGCTCAGGTTCGGCACGCGCGTGGGCTGTACCGCAGCGCGAGTCTCGATCGACCCGGATATCATCTCGTACGCGCCAGGCCTGTTCTTGTCGGCACCGACACTGCTCGAGAGGTTTCCTTGTGGATCGAAGTCGACGAGAAGCACCGACCGCCCGGCCACTGCCATGTACGCGCCGGTATTCGCGACGCTCGTGGTCTTGCCGACGCCGCCTTTTTGATTGGCAAAAACTATCGTGACGGACATCAGAAAACCGAGTATACCCGAATGCGCGTCGCGTGTCATTCTTGCGTGCGCGATTCACGGATCGTGCACGCGTGAGCCTGATCGGCCGCGTGCGAACCGGCCGACACACGGGACGAGGTTTTGTTAAACGAAACCTGCAAAAGCGACGAAACTGTAGTAAGATTCTGTGACTGGTACAGGTCTTTTTGTGTTCCGCAACCGGAACTGTGCGGCACCGTGAGCACCGGCAATGTTCTAGCGGAAAGCGTTTGCAAAGAATGCGTAAATGGTTAAAGTATTATTAGTATTTGAACAAGGAACAATGCGCGTGCGAAGAACAAAAAGTGAAGCGCCGGAATCGAGCGGCATGGCAAGAGACAAAAGGGGCCGGAGGCGCTCTCGCCGTGCGCCGATGAAAATAAACGGTTTCCCATTGACTGTCCTCAATGCCGCAAAATTCGGGTAAGGGAGTGCTCATCTCATGGACGACTTGCAGCAATTCATCGCGTTAATACCGAAAACGGA
>PXBQ01000445.1 GCA_003566875.1 Spirochaetaceae bacterium
CGAGTGGATCGTCGCCGACGCGCTCGCGAACGGCTGGAGCGGCCCGTGCACGGTCGAGCCGCACCTTGTGCATTCCGATGCGGTGCTCGCGACGATCGTCTCGGGCAAGGAAAACGCCGCGCTCAAGGACCTCGGTCCGCTCGAGTGCTTCCGGATCGCGTGCCGCGAGGCGCACGCGTTTCTCGCGCGCATCGGCGTCGAGTACCGGTAGACCGCCCGGCGCTACAGTACCCCGGAGAGCTCCTCGATCATTCGCTCCGCAACGTTTTCAGCCTCGCGCGCTTCGGTGAGAAGTTTGGTTTTCACGTCTTCGCCGATCTCCCGGTCCGACACGGCCGAAAGAGAGTCCGCGATCTTGGTGTAGACGTGTGCGAGTTCTTCGCAGAGGTGCAGCGCGTGCTCGTCGCGTGCGAACTCCTTGCACTCCCGGAAGAAACTCGCCGCGTGCCGGCGGCACTCCGCCCAGACGGTCGCGTTCCACCAGTGACCGTGGCTCGCACCGTGTCCGTTTTGAACCGCCGTGAGCCACGCCGCGTACGCGGCGTCACCGACGTGGTACCCGGACATCGCGAACTCCTCGGGTGATCGGCGCAGGTCTCGTGCGAATACGATCGCGTTCTGCGTCGCGGATCGCGCATCGACGGTCGGCGCGCGTTTGGCGACGGTCGTGAGGTACACCCATCCTTCGTTTTTCAGGCACGGCTCCCACGTCGTGAACGCGATCGACTCGATCTCCGACGGCGCCTGTCCGTTCCATGGCCTGAGGACCGTGAAGCCGTTCTCGTCGTACCCGCCGATCAGCTGGTACTCGAGGTACCCGATAATGCAAAGTTCACCCGCGTCGAGTCGCCGCTTGATCTCGTCTTCGATCGCGCGGCGGTCGCCCTCGCTCGTGTCCCGCGTCACCGCAAACTCGCCGGTGACCGCGATGCCGAGTTCCGCGAGCAACGCGAAGAACCGCTCGGTCTTCCAGACGTACGGGCCACTCGGGCAGAGTTCGTCGTGAATGTTGATCACGAACGCGTGCCCCGAGAGGCCGTACAGCATCGCGGACGAGTACGCGTGTTCGAAGAACCGTGCCGCCCCTTCGACGCTTCCCATCAATGTAGCCGCGTGGCCGGTCTGTGTGAGTCCTGAGATCTCCATGATCGAAAATGCCTCCCTCATGTTCGTGATGAACCTCTTGTACTTGTCGTCGATCGCGGCGATTTCTCCCGGTGTCACGCCGAAGTACGAGCGGAACGCGGTCGTGAAGTTATCCTGCGAGCTGTAGCCGTACTTCAGAGCGGTGTCGGTGATCCTCCGCCCGGCGAGGATCTCTTTAGCCGCTTCGGTGAGCCGCCGCTTCCGGATGTACGCGCGCGGCGTCTCGCCCGTGACCGAAAAAAACTTCCGCCGGAACTGATTCACCGAGTACCCCGCTCGAACCGCGAGCGCCTCGACGGTAACCGGTTCTACGAGGTTCTTCTCGATGTGCGCGACCATCGCCGCGACGAGTACCCTGTCGTTCATACGATGACGGCAGTATACACCCGTTTCCAACCGCACGTCCTTTGCCGGCGCGCCATCGCCGCGCGAGACTTATCTGTTTGTATCGGTGAGAAATAGGACGTTTGTGCGGTGAAAAACCCGGGTCGGTGGTGCTCAGGCTTTGCCGAAACACCGTCCGGTGCTACCTTTCCGGGCTTTTCGACCGGCTCTCACCAATTGAGCTCAACGGAAGGCGACAGCACATCACCATCATAAAGCAGGTAGAGTCCACCTGAGCGGCGGAAATTCTGGCGGACGGTTTGGCCGGCGGGGACCAGGCTGGGAGGTGAATACGGTCCCGAGGAAGAACGATAAATACGAGAAGAGTGACAACCCGGCTATCTACTCCTTGACACCTCGTTCTACGCGAACGAAAATGGCCATTAGCTCTACCACTTTTTTGGAGTTTTTATGACTGATTCCGTAAGAAAGCGCATTCTTCTCGTGGAAGACGAAGCCCTCCTCGCCATAACGCAAAAAAAGCAACTCGAAGAATACGGTTATATCGTCAAAACCGTCTCAACCGGTGAGAAGGCGGTAGAAGCAGTCCAAGCCTCCGATTTTGACCTGCTCCTCATGGACATCAACCTTGGAAAAGGGATCGATGGAACTGAAGCAGCGGAGATAATCGTACAAGAACGTGACATCCCCATCGTATTCCTCTCGTCTCATACAGATCCTGAAGTGGTCGAGAAGACAGAGAAGATCACCTCCTACGGATACGTCGTGAAAAGTTCATCGATCACCGTGCTCGATGCATCTATCAAGATGGCTTTCAAACTGTTTGATACGAAACAAGTATTGAGCGCAAAAGAAGAAGCGCTGCGGTACAAGCACGAGTTCATGAGCTACGTGATTGAACACAATCGTAGTGCGATAGCTGTTCATGACCGCGATCTAAAATATCTGTATGTAAGCCGGCAATATCTCGACAGCTATCGGGTGAATGAACGTGATGTCATTGGGAGACACCATTATGAGGTCTTCCCGGACTTACAGAAAAAATGGCGAGATGCACATCAGAAGGCGCTGAGAGGGGAAGTATCCAGTGCTGAGAACGACCCGTTTGAGCGGGAAGACGGCACAACGGTTGTGACGCGATGGGAATGCCGCCCGTGGTACGAGCAGGAGGGTACTATCGGAGGTATTATCGTCTACACGGAGGTTATCACCGAGAAGAAGCAGACAGAAAGGAAACTTGCCGAAAACGTGAAGCTCTTGTCTCGGGCGCAGGAGATCGCCCACATCGGAAACTGGCGGCTGGACGTGACAGCAAACCGTCTGTGGTGGTCGGATGAGATATATCGCATGTTCGGCTGCGAGCCGCAGGAGTTTGCCGCCACCTACGAAGCGTTTCTTGATTTCATCCACCCCGACGACCGGGCTGCGGTGGATAGCGCATATACGCGCTCAGTGCAAGAAGGCAAAGACGGATATGAGATCGAGCACCGGATTGTACGCCGGGACTCGGGCGATGTTCGGTATGTCCACGAACGGTGTGATCACGAACGGGATGATTCGGGCACCATCATCCAATCCATCGGCATGGTTCAGGATATCACCGATCGAAAGCAGTCTGAACAAGAGCTGACCGGACAGAAGCAGTACCTCGAAGGAATTCTTGAAACTACTCCCGACGGGTTTTGGGTAGTAAATCCGGACAGAAAGATAACGAATGTGAATACCGCCTATTGTCGCATGTCCGGGTATAGCGCGGATGAACTGACAAGGATGGAGATCAACGATCTGGACGCCATCGAAACCCCACAGGAGACGGCTGCGCGCTTACAACGAATCATGGAAAATGGTTCAGAGACCTTTGAGACAAAACACCGACGAAAAGATACATCGGTGTTTGATGTAGAGGTGAGTGCATCCCGCCTGGATCGGGAAGATGGCATGCACTTGGTCTGCTTTTGTCGTGATATCACGCAACGACGGAAGATTCGACAAGAACTTGAGGAGTCCCAGAAACAATACCGGACGCTCGTCGACAGGTCTCCCAATATCATATATCTCTTCGGGACGAAGAGTGGGGGTATATTCTGGTCTGAAGCGACGCGGAGGATACTTGGAATCGACCCGAAAGATGTGGTGCGGGACTCGTTTTTGTGGAACCGATCCATCCACCCGGACGACAAGGAAACGGTTGATGAAGCTCTTACGGGGGCAATCAGCAGAAATCCGTTTGATATAGAGTATCGCATCCAGGCCACCGACGGTAGGTGGGTTTGGCTTCGGGACAGACTCATTGATCGGAGGGAGGAGAACGGTGACATCATTATCCAGGGTCATGCAGAGGACATCACCGACCGCAAGGAAGCGGAGATGGAAATCCAGAAGCAACTCACCGAAAAAGAAGTGCTCCTGCGGGAAGTCCATCATCGGGTCAAAAACAACATCGCCACTATCGAAAGTCTTCTATCTCTGCAGGCCGGTTCAACGGCACATGCTGTAGTAAAAGCCGCGCTGCAGGATACGATCTCTCGTGTTCAAGGCATGCGGGTGCTATACGATAGGTTGTTGATGAACAAGGAACTCCGTGAGGTATCGTCAAAAAACTACGCCGAAAACCTAATAAATTCCATTGCCACGGTGTTTGATTCCGGGAAGAACGTAACCATCGAAAAGCATATTTCCGATTTTGAAATCGATGCCGGGAAGGCGTTCACTATCGGAATAATCCTTAACGAGCTTCTGACCAATGTCTTCAAATATGCGTTCGGAGACAGTGAAGATGGGCTGGTGTCGGTATCCATCGAAAAGGACGACAACGAGGTGACGCTCGTCATCAAAGATGACGGCATAGGATTTGACGAAAGAGCCTTACAAAACAAAGCACCCGGGTTTGGCCTTACGATTGTCAAAATGCTGACCGAGCAATTGCAGGGAACCATTACATTCAAGAATGATAACGGTACGCACACAATCTTGGAGTTTCCCATTACCGTAGAGCAGTGACTCATCCGCGCCGGGTACCGTTCCCCTGCAGTCGTGAACATGCCGATATCGTAAACGCCGGCGAACTCGCATAATTGTGTTGGCGGCCTCCGCGTATGCCCACTTGAGATAGTGGTTGGTATCCGCCGGAGCGCGTCCGTAGCGATACTTTCCTCCAGAGGCATGAACACTTGGCGTGGTACCCGAATAGGAAGCAAGTCGAGCTGCCGTATTGTGCTTAGTGCTTTCTAAATCGCCACGCGTCCCTCATTGTTGAAGAAATCACTGGTATCCTCAATCCGGACTCCGTACTTGGCCAACGTCGCGTGGATCCGGTTTTTCGTGCTGGTCCGTCGACGAGTGAATGTCATGCGAGTTCGGAACAACTCGCGCGGGTCGTCGTGGAGCGACCGCACATGCCGGAAAGGAGGATCTCCTCGGCCGGACCGACGGGCCGCGTATCGCACCGATGCGCGCGTCGCGCGGAAAGTCGCCTCCGACACGACGATC
>PXBQ01000098.1 GCA_003566875.1 Spirochaetaceae bacterium
GTTCGAAGGAGTCCAAAATGAAGTTTGATTTTACCACTAAGGTGTTCGAGAAAGAAAAAATCGTTCTTGCAGATACCGAAGAACACATCGTGCGGGGCGGGCGCCATCTTTTTCCACTCTTGCCGAAGGCTTTTGACGGTGTGAAGCAGATCGGAGTGATCGGCTGGGGCTCGCAAGGGCCCGCGCAGGCGCAGAATCTCAGAGAGTCACTCGAGGGCTCGGGAATCCGCGTCACCGTCGGTCTCAGGGCCGGTTCGTCGTCCTGGGCGAAGGCCGAGACAGCCGGTTTCACCGAGGCCGACGGTACGCTCGGAGAGATGATGAGCGTGATCGGCGCTTCCGACATTGTACTGCTTTTGATCTCCGACGCCGCGCAGGCGGAGATGTACCCGCAAGTCTTCGCAAAGATGAAAAAAGGCGCGACGCTCGGATTATCTCACGGGTTCCTGCTTGGACACATGAAGACACAAAACGTATCGTGGCCCGCGACGATAAACGTGATCGGCGTCTGCCCGAAAGGCATGGGACCGTCGGTTCGCCGGCTGTACGAACAGGGCAAGGAGACAAACGGTGCCGGCATCAACGCGAGTTTTGCGGTCGAACAGGACATCGACGGAAAGGCGACCGACTACGCGATCGGCTGGTCCGTCGCTCTCGGCGCGCCGTTCAGTTTCATGACGTCGCTCGAGATGGAGTATCGCTCGGATATCTACGGCGAGCGTGGGATTCTCCTCGGCGCGGTGCACGGTATCGTTGAGGCGTTGTACCGCCGGTACATCGATCAAGGCGTGTCGCCCGAAGACGCTTTCCGGCGGTCGGTAGAGAGCGTCACGGGACCGATCTCAAACACTATCTCGCATAAGGGAATCAAAGCACTGTACGAGGCACTTGACGATTCGGGCAAAACCGAGTTCCGCGCGGCGTACTCCGCGACGTACCATCCGGCGCGCGACATCCTGACCGAGATCTATCAGGAAGTGTCGAGCGGAAACGAGATCCGGTCGGTCATACTCGCCGGCGAGCGCATGAAGTCCTCCCCGATGGGCACGATCGACGCGACGGCAATGTGGAAGACGGGAGAAAAGGTCCGCGCGACACGTGTCGAAGACCGGATCCCGCTCGATCCGTTCACCGCGGGCGTGTACGTCGCGACGATGATCGCGCAGATCGACGTGTTACTCGCTCACGGTCACGTGTACTCCGAGATCGTCAACGAGTCGGTGATCGAGGCGGTCGACTCGCTGAACCCGTACATGCATTACCGCGGCGTGGCGTACATGGTCGACAACTGCTCGACGACCGCTCGACTCGGCTCGCGCAAGTGGGCGCCGCGATTCGACTACAACATCGCACAACAGGCGTTCACCGCGATCGACGACGGAAAAAAACTCGAAACTTCGGTCTTCGACGCGTTCCTCGCGCACCCGGTTCACGGACCGGTCTCCGTGCTCGCGGAACTCAGACCGACCGTCGATATCTCGGTGCAGTAGCCGGCGACGCTCCGGAGACAGGAACTCCATCTCCCCCGGGGGGTGGAATTTCTCCGCTTGACAGCGGCTCGGCACGTCGTTCACACTGCGCGCAATGAGCAACGAGCAGTACTACTTCCCGCTCGACCGATATATGTCGGTCGAGCAGTTTGACCGGATCAAGCGATACGCGGTAGGCAAGCCGAGTCCGTGCTTGATCATCGATCTCGATGTCGTGCGCGCACGCTTCACCGAGCTGCAATCGCTTATGCCGAAAGCATGTATCTACTACGCGGTCAAGGCGAACCCTCACGACGCGGTGCTCGCCGCGCTCGCCGAACTCGGGTCGTACTTCGACATCGCGTCGCGGTATGAGCTCGACCAGTGTCTACGGCTCGGCATCACGCCGGACCGCTTGAGTTTCGGTAACCCGATCAAGAAAAGGGTGGACATCGAGTACGCGTACGAGAAGGGCGTTCGGTTGTTCGTCACCGATTCCGACGAGGACCTCGACGCGCTCGCCGAGCGGGCGCCCGGTAGCCGGATCGTCTTTCGGCTGTTGACCGAGGGTACCGGTTCGGACTGGCCGCTGTCACGGAAATTCGGAGCGCACCCGGACACGGTGTACTCGCTCGTGCTCCGCGCGCGCGACCTCGGGCTCGATCCGTACGGCTTAACGTTCCACGTCGGGTCGCAACAGCGCGACATCGGGCAGTGGGACGACGCGATCTCGAAGTGTCGCTATCTTGTCGACTCGCTCCGCCCCGAAGGCGTGCGGATTCGGATGCTGAACCTCGGAGGTGGGCTTCCCGGAACGTATACCGACGCGACGCTCCCGACAAAGGTATACACGAGCGAGATCAAGCGGTTCCTGTACGAGGATTTTGGCGATGAGGAACTCGATATCTTCGTCGAGCCCGGTCGATACCTCGCTGCCGACTCCGGAGTGATCGTGAGCGAAGTGATTCGCCTCTCGAAAAAATCCCGGAACAACCAATACCGATGGATGTACCTCGACGTCGGCAAGTTTTCGGGCTTGATCGAAACTCTCGACGAGGCGATCAAGTTCCCGATTTACTTCGAGAAAAAGGGAGAGTCGGAGCCGGTCATCATCGCGGGGCCGACGTGCGACAGCATGGACATCCTGTACGAAAAAACACGGTACTCCGTGCCGTCTACCGTGACGACCGGTGACATCGCGTATATTCTCGGCGCCGGCGCGTACACCCAGAGTTACAGCTCGGTCAATTTCAACGGATTTCCGCCGCTTGATGCGTACATTCTGGAGTAGGAGGACTCGATGATCGTTCGAATAATTACGGTTTCCGTCAAATCCGATTTCATCTCGGAGTTCGAAAAAGAGACGACGTTGAACCATCGAGGTTCCATCGATGAACCCGGTGTCCTGCGTTTCGACGTTCTTAAAGACGCGGAAGTTCCGGGGCGATACGTCTTGTACGAAGTCTACGTCGACGAGCAGGCGCCCCGGCTCCACAAAGAGACGCAGCACTACGCGCGATGGAAGGCCGCGGTCGAACCGATGATGGCCGGGCCGCGCGAGAGCGCGGCGTACTCGGTGATCGCTCCGACCGATCCCGGGGCATGGTGACACCCGACGCCGATCGGCGAATAGAGGCCTAACGTGTTCGACGCGCTCGTGTACCGATGGTTTGAGTCCCGATACGGTGCTCCGACCGATATTCAGTCGCGTGCGTGGCCGGTCATCGCACGAGCGGAGAACGCGCTGGTAATCGCTCCGACCGGAAGTGGGAAGACGCTCACCGCGTTCTTCTCGGCGCTCGAAAAACTCGCGACCGGAGCCGTTCCGACCGGCACCGTCCGCGTCGTGTACGTCTCGCCGCTCAAGGCATTGAATACCGATATCCGCGAGAACCTGCTCGAACCGCTGCGCGGTCTTCGCGAGACGTTCGAGGCCGCCGGACGCGCGTTCCCGGACATCACGGTCATGACCCGCAGCGGCGATACTCCCGATTCCGAACGCCGTCGGATGACCAAACACCCGCCGGAGATCCTCGTCACGACACCCGAGAGCCTCAACATAATGCTCACGTCTCCGCGCACGCGAGGGATCTTTGCCGGCGTTTGCACCGTTATTCTCGACGAGATCCACGCGATTGCCGGCGGGAAACGAGGCACGTTACTGATGACCGCGGTCGAGAGGCTTGCGCTGATCGCCGGCGAGTTTCAACGGATCGGGATATCCGCGACGGTTCGACCGGCCGAAAAAGTCGCGGAGTTTCTCGGCGGGTACGCGCTCGCGTACGACGGCGAGCAGCCACGGTACACCGCCCGCCCCGTCCACGTCATCGAGTCACGCTCGACGAAAAAAATCGAGCTTTCGGTACGGTTTCCCGGCGGAGAACGTCCCGACGCCGAGACTCCGTCGGTGTTTGAGAAATTTGTCGGCGAGTGGCGCGAGACGATCGCAAAGAAGAGTTCGACGCTCATCTTTGTGAACAATCGCCGGCACGCCGAGAAAATCACGGCTCTGATCAACGTCGGCTCGGCCGTCCCGATCGCGTACGCGCACCACGGCTCGCTCTCGCACGAGCTTCGCGCGTTCGTCGAATCCCGGCTCAAGGAAGGCAAACTCTCGGCGATCGTCGCGACGAGCTCGCTCGAGCTCGGCATCGACGTCGGAGCGCTCAATTACGTGATTCTCGCGGGTACTCCGCCGAGCGTCGCGAGCGCATTGCAGCGTGTTGGTCGGTCCGGACACGGCGTCGGCGACGTGAGCCGCGGTGTACTCTACCCTCTTCACGGACGCGACATCGTCGACGCCGCCGTTATGGCGCGCGCCGTCGATCTGGCCGCGATCGAACCGATCGAGCCGCCGATGCGCCCTCTGGACATCCTTGCGCAGGTCATCATCGCGATGACCGCGGTCGAGACGTGGACGAGCGACGGCCTCTTCGCCGTGCTCCGGTGCGCGTACCCGTATCACACGCTGACCCGCGCGGCGTTTGACCGTGTGGTCGAGATGCTCGCCGGTCGGTACGCCGAGACGCGTATCCGCGACTTGAATCCACGAATCGTGTTCGACCGTCACACAGGCCAGATTACCGCGCGTGACGGCGCGGTCCTCGCGGTGTACCACTCGGGCGGAGCGATCGTCGACCGTGGATACTACGCGTTGCGCAACGAGGCAAACGGCGCAAAAATCGGCGAGCTCGACGAAGAGTTCGTGTGGGAGCGCCGAATCGGACAGAGTTTCCTGCTCGGCACCCAGGCCTGGCAGATCGTCTCAATCGCGACGAACGACGTAACCGTCCGGCCCGCGCCGCTCGGCGCCGATCTGATCCCGTTCTGGAAGGCCGAGGACCAACACCGCCGGTTTGAGTACGCCGAACGCGTACTTGATTTTCTGGCCGACGCGGAGACGCGCCTCGATGATCCCGGATTTGTCCGGCATCTTTCGGACTCCGTGCCGATGAACCGTGAGGCGGCGGAAACGCTCCACGAGTATCTCGTGCGCCAGAGAGAAA
>PXBQ01000229.1 GCA_003566875.1 Spirochaetaceae bacterium
AATGTTCCTGATTTCAGATCGAGACGACCGACCGCGTCGGTCAGGCGTTGACCCCTCATGACGATCGAATCGCCGCGCACCTCCACCGCGTCGTCGACGTACTCTCCCGCGAGTTGGGCGCCAAACGGCTCGAAGTCGCGTCGCCCCTCGCGAGTCTCGACTGCAAAAGTGATGCGAGGCGACTCGGGCGTTCCGGCAAACGCCACGTTGCCGTGTAGCGTGCCGCGGTATTCGTCCGAGAGGACGCGTCGTAACGGCACACCCGCGAACGACGCGATGCCGACGTACTCGGTCTCGTCGAGGCGCAGCGATACGTCGTATCGCTCTCCACCCGCGTCGTCTGAAAGCGAGAACTCGAGGTTTATTTGCCGGTCGGGGTCGAGAACGTAGCTTGCCTTCCCGGAACCGCTCAAAACCGAGAGCGCATCGTGGTACCGCAGCGACCGTATCTCTCCTCCTGTCGGAAGGAACCGAGCAGAAAGCGTGATGTCGGCCGGCATGTCGCGGAACGTAGGGACGCCGGCGGCGTGGAGCCGTGCGATGTCGAGTTCCCAGTATGTGTAGTCGGCGAACACACCGGTCGCCGAGAACGACAGAACGGGTTGTGTCTCGCTCAGAGGAATCGGTATCGCATCGGCCGAAAGGCGCGCAAAGACACGTCCGTCCGATGCGAACTGCAATCTGCCGTCCAGGCCGTACGGTCCCGAAAACACGACCGAGTTGTCGGGCGAGTACGTTCCGTGAATCGCGTACGAAATGTCCTCGACCGAGAAGTCGCTCGAAAACCGGACCGAACCGGTCGGTTCGACGGTGGCTGTGGCGGCGCCGCGTCCACGGTACCCGTTGTACCCCGCGACGACGTTCGAGATGTCGTACGTCGTTCCGTCGGAAACCAGACGAAACGACGCGAACCGGTCCTTATCTTTTACGCCTCGAACCGAGACAAACGGTGCGGTAAGGCGCAGGCCGTCGGTGCCGATACGGACGTCGGTACGCGCGTCAAGGACGTACTCGCCGTCGGCGACGTGAACGGCCTGCGGCAGATCGACGAACAGCGCGGCAAACGCCAGCGGGACCGCAGGATCGGTTCGCGCGACGTGTACCGAGAGCGATATTGACTCTGTCGCACGGGTGCCCGAGACCGAAACCCGGCTGAACCCTTCCTCGTCAAACGAAAAATCCGCAGAAAAACGCGTGCCGAGCGAATCGATCGAGCCGTGAAGACCGTATACGGACTTACCGCCGAGCGTGAGCATCCGGGCGTCAATCTCGATACGATCACCGGCGGTGGACAACGCGATTGAAGCCGACACCGGCGGAACTCCCGGAACATCAACCCCCTCGACGACGACAACGCCGGTCGGGAGAAGATCCGGGAGTCGGAGCGAGCCGTCATAGTGGAACACTCCTCTCCCGGTGGCCGCGGACACGTCTTGGAACACGATCCGCCGCGTGTCGCCGTGAACGACACCGCTTATCGTCGCGTGACCAAAAACAGGAACGTCGTGCACCGACGCACGCCCGTCCGCCGCGTACGAGAGTTCCGTCCCTTCGATCTTGAGCGACGCCGTCCCGGTAAACGTATTGTTGAGCCACATGTTTTCGGCCGCCAACAAGCCCACAAACCTGAGCGTCCGGACCGGTGCGTACTCATCGGCGGTTATCCGCGCCTCTACGACCGAGAAATCCCTCGCCGCGACGACATTCAGGTCGAACGGCTCCCTATCTGCGACTTTTGTGAGTTCAAAGCGTTCGTCGTCGTACGTGACAAGGAACGAAAGATCCTCAAGGCGGAACTGTGATCCGCGCAGCCCCGAGGTCGACACCGTGAGTTCGCCGGTTTCGAACCGGGACGCGAACCGGCCTCGTACATCGAGCCGCGTGACAAGGTCGGTAGCAGCCGGGTGATCGATGACTCCATGCGCGGCTACGCGCATACGTACGCGCAACTCGATCCCGTTGGGCGAAAAATCGGCCGAAAAGAATACGCGATCGAGGTGAACACGCGCGTCGGCGTCCGAATAGACGAAGGCCAGGTTCCTTCCTCGGATTCGGATCCCGTCGAGTGCGGCGCCGTTTCGGTCGGGAGTGTCGTTCAAGCTCGCGATCAACGCGATCAAATCGGCGTCGGTTGCCGCGTCGAGCGCGAATCGCGTGTTTTCGAGGCTGATCTCACGAATGAGAGAATCGTAGTCACCGTTGAGGATCGAACGAAAACTATAGTACATACGTACGCGACTCACGTGCGCGAGTACCGTCGGCTCGTCGTCGGTGCCGTACACCGTCAAGTCACGGATTTCGATGTACCGGAATACCGAAGGCGATATCTTCGAGTACGAGATGCGCCGGCCGATGCCGGCTTCGATCTGTTCGACGACGGTCGTTTTGACCGTTTCGATCTCGGATCTGATGCGTGATTGAATGGGAGGTATCGCGACGACCGCGACGATGGTCAGGCCGATAATCGAGACATAAAAAAAGAATACTCCGAGAAAGCCGTTCTTCGTCATCTTTTCCTGAGCGACGACCCGTTCGGCGTCACGCTCTGATCCTATTGCGTCCGTTTATTATACATGTCGACAACGGCTCGACCCTTCACTACAATAATAACACAGTACAGTTCGAAAGAAAAAGGTTGCACGTCGTGATTCGTAACACTGAGATACTGAGAAACTTCGTCGTGTTCGAGGGACTCGACGGATCCGGGACAACGACGCAGCTCGATCTCTTGAACCGGCGACTCGAAACGGTAGGAATTCCGCGATGGTGTACGCGCGAACCCACCCGTGGCGTGGTCGGGCGGTTGATCCGTGAGGTTCTTTCGGGTGGAGTTTCGTGCGAACCCGCGACACTCGCGTACCTTTTTGGAGCCGATCGATGGGAACACGTGTTCGGCGCCGACGGCGTTCGCGCTCACGTCGAGGCAGGCGAGGTTGTCGCGTCGGATCGGTACTTTTTTTCATCGTTGGCGTATCAAAGTATCGACGTCGAGTACGATATCGTCGACCAAATCAATGGTCCATTCCCATTGCCGGAGATTCTTTTTTTTCTCGATGTGCCCGCCGACGTCTGCGCGGAAAGAATTTCGACCCGCCGGAACGTCGAGATTTTCGAGACGCTGCCGTATCAAACGGCTGTAGACCGCCGGTACCGCGAGGTGCTCGACCGGCACGCCGGACATGGAATGCAGGTATTTGTGCTCGACGGAACCGAAGACCAGCAGAAAATCGCGGATCACATCTGGAACGAGATCACGAAACTGCCGATATTCAGGACGTGAAGGCTCGAATCGCGTTTATCCTGGCACTCGTGACAATCCCGGCGACTGTTCTTCCGGGGTATCGGCTCTTGTACCGCGAAGAGCTGTACACGTTGTACCACCAACACCTGTACCAGTACTCCGAGCGCGTCGCCGAGAACATAGTCTGGCTCGAAAGCGCGCTGCGAGCGGACTATGCGAACCCGTTGAACGCGCTTGCGGTTATTCGCAGCGAGCGCGATTGGGAACGATATCGGTACCTGTTCGAGATGCAGTTAAATCTGCTGCTCGTGGAATCGTACGTCCAGTGGGCGGCCCGCTACACGAAACGCGAAGCATACTTCTTCAACGCACCGTTTCGCGAACAGAATCTTGAAAGCCTCGAAATAGCCGAAAATCTTTTCGAAACCGCGAGGTACTACTGGTTCGAGGCCGCGACCTGGTCGGCGCGCGCGTCGGATCTGCGGACGGTGCATTTGCCTGAGATTGAGAACTGGGCCGACAGGTCGCACCGGATCGAGACGCGGCAGCTCGATTACGAACGGATTATTGACCGACACCTCGCGCGCCTCGAGGAGGTCCGTAGGGCTTTTCTCGCGATGGACGACTCAACGTATTAGGCACGCGTCCCCGTACGAGAAAAACCGATACTCGGCGTCGACCGCGACCCGGTACGCGGCCTTCATCGTCTCGAGACCGGCGAACGCCGAAACCATCACGAACAGGCTCGACTCGGGCGTATGGAAGTTCGTGAACATCTGATCGACAATTTTGAACGAGTAACCCGGGTATATGAACAGAGACGTCGTGCCGTCTCCCGGTACCAAACGGCCGTCGGCGCCTGCGGATTCGAGGGTACGCACAGCAGTCGTGCCGACCGCGACGACTGCTCGTCCTTCGGATTTGGCGGCCGTCACCGCGCGGGCCGTGTCGTCGGGCACAGTGAATCGCTCCTCGTGCATCGTGTGGCTCTCGACCTCGTCGGTTCGGACCGGAAGAAACGTGCCGATCCCGACGTGAAGCGTCACAAACCGAATGTCGACACCCCGAGCGCGCAACGCTTCGATGAGATCGGTAGTGAAATGCAGACCCGCGGTCGGTGCGGCGATCGATCCGTGTTCGGCCGCGTACACCGTTTGGTACCGTGTATCGTCGGACTCGTCGGGCTCACGGCGGATGTACGGCGGAAGCGGAACATGCCCAAATCGATCGAGATACGCGTCGTCGATCGTGCGCGAGAACGTCACGAGAATCTCGCCGTCTTCGGCCTCACCCGTGATCGTTCCCGTCAGGTCGTCGGGGAACTCAAATACGTCGCCGTTTCGGCGTCGCGCGGCGTTCTTCGCGAGGCACCGCCACGTATCGAGCTCGACGCGGTCGATCAGGAGGAACTCGCCTCGCCCGCCGGTGCTGCGTCGACTGCCGAATAGCCGCGCTTTTCGGACCCGACTGTTGTTAAAGACCACGACGGAACCGGGCTCGAGTAACCGAGGCAGATCCGAAACCATCGTGTGCTCGAAAACTCCGGTGGCTCTGTGAATCACCATAAGGCGAGACGCGCCGCGTCGTTCGGGCGGGTGCTGCGCGATCAGGCGCGCGGGCAGATCAAATGAAAAGTTCTTGGTTTTCATCGTCGGGACGCTTCGGAATCGGCAGACCAAGGTGGGTGTACGACAGTCCGGTCACCGTGCGGCCGCGCGGTGTGCGTTTGAG
>PXBQ01000508.1 GCA_003566875.1 Spirochaetaceae bacterium
CCGGCGCGACACTATGGTGACGCGCTCGTGCAAGCGGTGCTCCTCTACCAGGTCGAGCAGAATGTCGTGGACGAGGCCGCCGAGCGAGTCGTTCGACTCGTGAAACGCGCGGTCGAAAGTGACACCGCGTCCACACACGACGCGGAGCCCGGTACCGGTTCGCTCAACACGGACGAACACCAACGGCTCGCGCGCGAGGTAGCGCTCGAGGCGATTACGCTTCTCAAGAACGACGATACGCTGCTGCCTCTCGATGAGAAGGAGTTCCGGTCGCTCGCGGTGATCGGCCCGAACGCGGTCGAGCTCCAGACGGTCGGCGCCGGGAGTTCTTTCGTCGAGTCGCCGCACGTCGCAAAACCTCTCGACGCCCTGCGCAAAAGGCTCGGCGCCGAGTTTCCGGTCGAGTACGAGAAAGGCTGCGACAACCACGAAGACGCGCCGGTGATTCCTCGCGCGTTCCTCAAACCGCCTACCGGCGAAGGATCGGGGATGCTCGCGGAGTTTTTCGAGGGCCGGAGCGCGCACGGGAAGCCCCTTCTCGTCAAGAACGAAGGCGTCGAACAGTGGTGGTGGGGCCGCGGCCCCGTCGACCGGGATGAGTACCACGTTCGGTTCTCCGGACGGCTGCGTGTTCCCGAGGCGGGTACGTACCGATTCCGGCTCGAAAACACCGGCCCCGGCCGGCTTTCGATCGCGGACGCGGTCCTCGAGAACGAAGCATCGCTCGACCCGAACGATCCGATCACACGGTCCGACACGACGATCGCTCTCGAGGCCGAGACCGACATTCCCGTCACGCTCGAGGTCACGAAGAGCGCCGGTGACGTGTATCTCTCGGTAGCTCTCAAGATGGAACGCGTGTATGAGTCTGGAGAGGACGACCGAATTTCGCGTGCGGTGGAGCTCGCCGGGCGATCAGGCGCCGTTGTTGTGTTTGCGGGGATGGCCGCGGGGTACGAGACCGAAGGGCGCGACCGGCCGCACATGATGCTGCCGAACCGGCAGAATCAGCTCATCGAAGCCGTCGCCGATGCCAATCCGAACACGGTCGTCGTCGTGAACGCGGGATCGCCGGTGTCGATGCCGTGGATCGATCGTGTGAGCGCGGTCGTGCTCGTGTACTATCCGGGTATGGAGGGCGGTGAGGCCATCGCCGACATTCTGCTCGGTCGTGTCTCGCCGAGCGGAAAACTCCCCGTGACGTTCCCGGTTCGGCTCGAGGACTCGCCGGCCTTCCTGCAGTTTCCCGGGAGCCGCGACGTGCCGTACGGAGAAGGGTTGTTCGTCGGATACAGGTTCTACGACAAGCGGGACCTTCCCGTCCTGTTCCCGTTCGGGCACGGTCTCACGTACTCGGAGTTCGCATTCGGCGATTTGACCGCGCCCGACGAAGTCGTGATCGGCGATCAGGGCTTCGCCCTGACGGTTGGCGCAACCGTGACGAACACGGGTACCCGAGAAGCGTCTGAAACCGCGCAGCTGTACGTCGCGTTACCAGGTGACCGGTCGGTCCCGCGGCCGCCGCAAGAGCTGAAAGGCTTCCGAAAACTCCGCCTGAAACCCGGAGAGTCGCAGACCGTGACGTTCGAGCTTGACCGCCGGTCGCTCTCGGTGTACGACCCGTATACACGCGACTGGGTAGTCACGCCCGGCGAGATCGAGATCCGCGTCGGCGCGTCGTCGCGCGACATCCGCCTCCGAAAGCGTCTGCGGCTCGACGTCGGGTAGCCGAATGGTACCGCGTACTCGCACTCCGAAGTGAGATGACCGCTCGGCTGCCTTACTCGTCCGGAATTCTCTCACCCGAGTCGAAAACGACGTTTCCGGGTTCAAAACTCGCCGGGTCCACGGCCTTCCGGGTATGTTCGACGTCGTCGAGTTCTCGTTTCAACGTGCCGAAGCGATACCGATACACCGGGGGCCGTCCGTCACCGCCCGGGCGGACTTCCTCGACGTCCGCGGATTTCTCCGCGGCGACCGACTCAACCGTCTCTCTGATTACGCGTTCGGCATTTTTGGGTTTCTCGAGCTCCGATCGTGGCCGGATATTCTCGGGGATGACGTCTTCAGGGTGAGCCAGGATCTCGCCGTACACGGTCTTTCTGAGGTTTGCGCGCTTGATCTCTTCGTTGCGCGCGGTGTCCCGGAGTCGACGGGCGAACGGAATCCCGAAGAACAGGAGCGAGAAGACCATCGGTACGATCCCGAGAACCACACCGAGAAACAACACCCCGGCACCGAACTCGAAAAAGAGCGACAAAACGAACAGGAAAAAAACGTCGAGGCCGCGTTCGACGGTGATGCCGGTCACCAAAAAAGAATACGCAAAAAAGTATGTGCCGAATCCGAGATTGACGCCGTTGAAAATCCCGATCCACCGATTGAGGCCTTTTTTGTTCGAGTTGAACGCGATCGTCGGGCGTCTCTCGTTCTCGAACTTCCCGTCCGCGATGCTCTCGCGGGAATTCATGAGCTCGGGAAACGAGTAGATCAGAGTGCCGTTTTCGGTGACAACCGGCACCCCGTCGTACTCGACGAGTAACCGGCTCACCCGCGCGTGCGCGTCGGCGTACGTGGCACCGGTCATCGCCATGACTTCCTCGGTCGTGATTGTCCCTTTCCGCGCCCGGATACGCGCGATCAACGCGCGCGTTTCGCGGTTCTCGAACGCCTCTCGCGTATCCGGTTCGCCGAACACGTACGCGAAGACCGAGTTATGCAGCCGTCGACCGCCCTTGGCGGGACGCGCCACGGTCCGACGGTGTCCACGACGGTACATTCCGCGGGAGTCGTTCCAGCGGTAACCGGTCCCGCTGAAGAGGTACATGTAGATGAAGAAGTTGATCAGCCGGGACGCGAGAAAGAAGCCCATGAAACCACCTCGACGCGAGCCGCCTCCTTTCGACGACGCCGATACCGCGATCGACGCGACGACCGCGGCCAATAGCAGAAGCACAAAAAGCGCGAAGTAGCCGATGAGCATCACGACGATCCAGATCTTGAAAGCGACCGCCAAAACCTTACCGATAAGACCGCCGGCGCGCGCCACGGTGCGCCGCGCGCGCGCTCGGAAACCCGTGACCCGATTTCTGAAGCCGTTCGGAAAGTAGTACAGGATTGTGCCGGACTCGGTGACCTTGAGCTGCCCCGCGTACTCGAACACGATACGGTTCATCGCGCGTTCGATCTCGGACGTCGGCAGACCGGTCTCCGTGATGATATCCGCGATGCTCGAGTCACCCTTCTTCCGTTTTACGGCGGCCAGAACTCGGCGAGTAGTTTTCTTGTCAGACCGGTGGTGGCCCGCGCTCACGCTGCTCATACCGATAAGGTACTGCAATCCCCGAGCGCGGCCAATAACCGTGTTACCCGATGTCGTAAATCGAGCGTACAGTGAACACGTTCTTCTTCGTCGGTGTTTGGGTCGACGCCTTCGGCGGGGCGGGTGGTGCGACGGTCGGCTCCGACACCGTGACCGTTACGGGTTCGTCGGGAAGCACGTGGAAGAATCGGTCGGAGTAGTGAAGCCGCGATCCGGGCGCGTCGAGCCAGACCCAGAGCGCGGGTTTCTTTGCCGACACCGTCACCTCAACGCCGTGTGCAGCTTGTCGCGTCGTCACCGACAACTCAGGATTCTCAAGCTCGATATGCTTCGGTCGGGCGAAGAACGTCACGTTGCGCGAGATCGCGGTCTCGTCGTCGGGCGCAAACTCAAAGAACACCATCGCGCGCCGCGTTCCGATCTTCGAGAGTTCATCCTTAAATGACACCGTCGCGGCTTTTTTCGATCTCTGCGCGCCGACCGTGACGTCACGACCGTCGGTCGCGATCACGTCACCCGTTGTCGAGACCAACCTCCACGATAGCCGTCCGCGAACCGCCGAGGTGCGATCGTTCGTGACGTGAAACTCGATCGTACCTTTCTCGACATCCTCCACGCCGGAGACCAAAACCGGTGCGAAAAAATCCTTCGCCATGTACTGCAGACCCTTCCAGTTGCCTTCGGAGTCGATCGACGACCAACTCGCGACCGGCCAGCAGTCGTTCAACTGCCAGTACAGGGTCCCCATCCCACGCGGCATGCTGCGCCGCCAGTGCTCGACGGCGTACTTGATCGCCATCCCCTGGAGGATTTGCGACGCCCAGAGCGTCATGTCGTGCGACACCGGTAGCCGGAACCACGACAGCATGTACTGCAGGATCGCGTCGTTTCCGATGTTGCTCCTCTGGTGGCGGTCCATGATGTAACTGCTGATGTTCCGATCGCGCGGCTCGGTGAATCCCTCGACGACACGCGGCTCGGGGAACGACTGAAACCCAAACTCGCTGTTGAACCGGTGTTCACACGTACGGTACCACTCGAACGGTTTCCGTCCGTGCCAGACTTGCCAGAGGTGCGCATCGCCCCATTTTGGGTTTTGTACGTCCTTCCGGTCGCCGTGCGGTGAGTGTGGGCTCGACGGCCAGTACGGCGTTACCGGGTCGAGTTTCGTGACGGCGTCCGGGAGCAGTTTGTCGAACAGACTCGAGTACTCCTTCCATGTCATCTCGCCGGGGTTGTCGCCGATGAAGCCGCCGATCTGTTCGAGTTCGTTGTTGCCGCACCACAACGCGAGCGACGCGTGATGCCGGATGCGTTTCACGTTGTCGACCGCTTCACACCTCACGTTCTCCATGAACTCGGGATCGAAGGCCGGGTACGCGCTGCACGCGAACATGAAGTCCTGCCATACGCAAATTCCGTACTCGTCGCAGAGGTCGTAGAACACGTCTTCTTCGTAGATGCCTCCGCCCCACACCCGAAGCATGTTCATGTTCGCCTCGGCGGCCGACTTGACCAGGAACTCATAAAAATCGCGCGTCACGCGCGTCACAAACGTGTCGGCCGGTATCCAGTTTGCTCCCTTCGAAAAAAACGGTTTGCCGTTCACGACAAACTGGAAACTCTCACCCCACGTGTC
>PXBQ01000434.1 GCA_003566875.1 Spirochaetaceae bacterium
ATCGCGGGTGCGACGAGCGTCGCCATTACGGCGTACTTGGCTGTTGTCGGTAGGCCCAATCCGAGGATGATCGAGAGCACAGCCGAACTCAGAAGAAGAATAAAGAGATTGCCCCGCGCCATGACGGAGAATAGTAACGTGACGCGCATTCCCATTCCGGTCAGCGTCACGACGCCGACGATGATCCCCGCGCTCGCGCACGCGACCGCAATTCCCGCCATGCTTTTCGCCGAGTTGTCGAGACCGGCCAATGCGTCCCGCCAAAAACCGCGGGCCTGTTCGACGAACGCCGGACCGGTCGGGGTGCGACCGGCGCGTACATCGGCGATCAGCGTGACGCCGCGCTTCACGACGATGATGCCGATGGCGCTCAGGATCGCGACGTAACCCGCGGCGAACGGCGTCATACGGCGGATCAAGAGGTAGTACACCAACACGCCGATCGGAATCCAGTAGAATATGCCCGAAAAAAAAGTCCGGACAAACGGTGGAATTTGATCCTTCGGCATCGGCTTCATCCCGGTCTTGGCCGCCTGCAGATGAACCATTGCCAGAAGCCCCGCGTAGCTGATGATCGCCGGAAGCAGCGCGGCGGTCGCGATCTGCCAGTACGGAATGCCGGTGAACTCGGCCATGATAAACGCCGCGGCACCCATGACCGGCGGCAGAAACTGCCCGTTCGTCGAAGCGGCCGTCTCGACGCCGCCCGCGACCTCGCGGTCGAAGCCGGTATCGATCATCGTCGGGATCGTGATTGAACCGGTCACGACAGTGTTTGCGACCGAGCTTCCGACGATGCTGCCCATGAACCCACTCGCAAGAACCGACGCCTTTGCCGGTCCGCCACGAAAGCGGCCGAGAATCGCGAAAGCGAGCCGGACGATGTACGATCCTGCCCCGGAGACTTGAAAGAACGATCCAAAAAGCACAAACGCAAAAACGAACGTCGCCGAGACACCGATCGGAATGCCGAAAATGCCTGCGTTAGTAATGTATAATTCGTTGATCACACGCGTGAGCCGGTACCCGCGGTGACCGATCAACGCCGGCAGGTACTGCCCGATAAACGGATAGATCAGGAAAACAAGCGCTACCAGCGGCAGCGCCAACCCAAACGCACGGTACGCGCCGATCAAAATCAGCACGATCGCGAGGCCCCCCATCCAGAGGTCGGTCGTCGTCGGTGCACCCACCCGGGTGACGATCTCGCGATAGTTGTAAAAGATATAGAAGATACTGATGAACGCGACGGCCGCGATCATTATATCGTACCACGGAATCGAGTCGTAGTTTTCGGTCTTTTTCCGGTTCTGCGGGTAGTACAAGAAACACAGCGCAAGACCGAGCGACAGATGCGCGGATCTCTGGAGTACCGACGTGAGCATTCCGAAACCTAATGTGTAGAAATGGAAAAGCGACCAACCTATCCCCAAAACAAAAACCAGGAGTCCAAGCTTCCCTGCGGGCGTGCGTACCCGCCCTTCATCGCTGAGTTTCGAGAGGTCGATCTCTTCGCCATGATTTACGACTGATTCTATGCTCACGCGTGTCTCTCTTTTTTGATCTGTTTAGCGAATAAAACGTGCCCCGAAAGGAGTCGTATCGACTCCTTTCGGAAGCGAAAAAACGCCGGCCGTCTCGACCGGCGGGTAGGCGGCTTGTGTCCGCCGTTACCTCATTCCCTTTTCTGTGAAGTACCTTTGCGCACCGGGGTGCAGCGGGATCGGCATTCCGTCGAGCGCGGTTTCGAGTGTCACCATACGGCCCGACGCGTGTGCCGAATGGATCACATTAAGGTTATCGAACACCGCAGTGATGAAGTCGTACACGATCGCCTCGGGGAGATCCTCGCGTCCGACGACGATCGAGACAACCGCCACGGTTTGCGCCTCCGGCACGTTCGTGTACGTGTTCGCCGGGATCGTGACAGATGCGTAGAAATCTTCCATCTCTTTGAGGCGGTCGGCGTACGATCCGCTGATCGGGACGATCCGGATGCTCTGCGAGACCGCGAGGTCCGAGATCACCGCGGCGCCGATCGCGACCGTGAAGAATGCGGCGTCGATCCGGCCGTCGCGCAGATAATCCGCCGCTTCACCCGCGTCGAGCCTTTCGGCCGCGGCCAGGTCGCTCTCGCTCAAGCCCGCCGCCTCGAGTACCTGCAGTGCGTTGACCTCGGCTCCACTTCCGAGTGGTCCGACCGCGACGCGTTTTCCCCTGAGGTCCGACGGCGACGAGATGCCCGCGTCTGCGCGCGCGACGAGTTGCACCGGTTCCGGATACAGCGAAAACAACCCGCGCATGTTCTCGACTCTGTTGCCGTCGAACGCGTTTCTGCCCGCGTACGCGTATGACGCGACGTCGTTCTGAACGATCGCCAGGTCGAGGTCACCGCTCCTGATCAGGTTACTGTTCACGACCGACGCGCCCGACGATTCGACCGTGAGGCTCATACCTTCCATCTCGGTGTGCACGATGCGCGACATCGCACCGGCAAGCGGGAAGTACACGCCGGTTACCCAACCGCCGCCCATGTTCAGCCGCGTCGGGCCCGCCTCGGCACGGCCACGCGCGAACGTAGTCGCGACACCGCCGGTTACGATCAGCACGACGACGAGCGCCATAACAAACAGACGCCGCCTCTTGGAATTTTGAGTACTCATACCAAAATCCTCCTGTAGTTTTTTAGATCACGGACTGCGTCTTTGCTCGAGGTCTCCGCTTTGCAACACGATAGACAGACAGCAACAAAAAACCGCATCCGTGGTTCCGCGCATAAATATGCAGATTTTTCCCCATATATACAACTGATTCGCACCGAGTCTACGAATGTGGTGTGGGCACCGTCGATGCGTGGAATGGCCCGCTACGCGAACTGCCGCCGCATGAACTCGAGGGTCTTTTCGATGATCAGGCGCGTCATCGCGTCGTTACTGAACATCTCGAACGCGTGCCCTCCGTCCTCGTACATCATTTCCGATACCGTTCCGTTATGCTCGCGGTACCGAGTGATGAACGCATCTACCGCGGCCGCGAGGTCGGGCCTTTCCTGGCCGACCTTCACGACGAGAAGCGGAATCGGAGGCGCGAAGGCGGGCATGTGCGGCATGACGGTGTCGTGCGAGAACACCGGGTAGTAAAACACCACGAACCGTAGATTTCTCTCCCGGCGTTCGAGTTCGGACCGGACGAGGTACAACGCAGTCTCGGCGCAGCCGGAGCACGCCCAGAGACCCAACCGTTCCGGATCGATCCCGAGTTCGCACGCGTTCGCCGATACGTACCGCTCGACCGTGCAGACGTCGTTTTCGGGTGAAGCGGTGTTGTACGTGATCGCGAGAAAGCCGCACGACGCCATTGCCTGCGCCCACGTGACGTAAATCTCCATGTCCTTCAACGGAGCTCCGAAAAACGTGATCGCCTGCGTGTCGGTGTACCCGGCCGTTATGATGATCGCGGGACGACGGTCGGTCGCTTTGTGCTCCGGCGGACAGTAAAGATCGATGTCGAGACCGTCAGCGAACCGAAACGTTCGCGTCCTGACACGTTCCATTCCCGGAGTCCGGTACTGCATCCCGAGTTCGGGGACCGCGAGTCGCCGCAGGCGCGTTCCGTTTGGAAGCATGATGTCTGGAGAGGCCCCCGTGCGCGTAAGGTATCGCCGGCGGATGAAACCCCGCAGTTCGTACATGATACGTTTAATCGTCTCTGGGGTCGTGTTGTACACGTTTGCGATCGTCTTGTAGTCAAAACGCCACACGTAATGGAGAAAGACGGCGGTCCGTTCCGGGGCCGGCAGCCCTCTTAACGCTTCAGCGACCGCCTCGACATCGGCCCCGCGTCCGATCGAGTCGGGCTCACTCGACTCGACGCAGATGCCTGCCAGATCATCGTCGCTGACGGGTAGTTCGTGTTTCCGAAATCCTCGGCGGTAGTAATCGGCGATCTTGTTGCGCGCTACCCGGAAGATCCACGATCGTGGGTTCGCGAGCGACGCGATTCTCGCGCGCCGCTCCCAAATGGCGAGCAACGTTTCCTGCATAATGTCGGCGACAGCCTCGCCGTCGCCGATCTTTGCCGAAACGACTCGTTTGAGATCCGGGCGAACAAGCCTCCACAACTCGGAATACGCATCCTCCGAACCGCTCGAGATGTGAAGGCAGAGCTCCTCAATGTCCGCCATGAAAAAATCGTACCATCGCGATGAGTTATCGTCCAGCGTCGTGCAACAACGTAGCGACGGTGATCTCTGCGTTCTTCCGTGGTGTGATCGACTCGTCGATCGTTACGATCGAGTCGCGGGGATAACCCGAACTCGCGTAGAGCTCCGCTGCCGCGCGGTACTGATTCGCGACGGCGTGATTGTCGGTAAGAACGGCAACTCGTTCGAACCGTCCGGGTCTCGGAAGGACCATGTACGGCGGGTGGTACAATACGAGCATAACAAACGGGGGTTCGGCCGAGTTGATCTCGTGCGCGCGGCTGCAGTCCGTCCCTGACAACCACAGAATTCTTTGAGCCGCCACACCGAGATCTGACGGTTGGTTCGTAACGGGGCCGCCGTGTTCGGAGAACAGATACCGGTCATCGGCAAACTCGACCGGCACTCCCGTAGCGGTGATCAACGCGACGGCGTGCGCGTAGGTGTCGCGAGGTGTATCCGGACAGACCACGAGCAGCGAGACCGCGCGCGTCTCGCCGTCGCCGGTGCCGGGGGGCGGTGCGACCGTTGCGCGGCTGACCGGACCTTCGTCAAATCGAATCGGCGGCTCCGCCGATACGCCGTAACCGACGATCAGCAACATCGCGATCGCGAGTGGTGCAACCGACGTCATTCGTGTGTGCTTCATGTGTATCCTCCTCGAAGCATCGTTTCCTTTAGAGTCGCCGATGACCTCGAAAAGTCCGAAAAAAAGACCGGAAAAGCGCGTTTTCCGAATCGGCACG
>PXBQ01000075.1 GCA_003566875.1 Spirochaetaceae bacterium
CAAACTCGCCGTAAACCCCGGCGTTGACGTCGTTCTCGAGAACGACAGGCACGCCGATCGCTTCGGCGAGGCGGTCGCGAAGAGGAAACTCCAGGAGCCCGAGATTCGGCGTACTGTACACGATACCGTTTGCGACGTCGATCGGACCCGGGATCGCGATCCCGATTCCGCGGAGATTTTTTCTTTTTACGCCGGCCTTCTCGAGCACTTCATCGACACACTCGACGATCGAAGCAAAGACTCCCTCGTTGTCGGCTTCCGACGGTGTCTTTTCCTTGTTCTTCGCGACGATCTCGTACTCGGCGTCGAGGACGGCCGCAAGCATTTTTGTTCCACCCAAGTCAAAACCGATCGCGTAATCCGTGTTTTCGCCCATCACTCTCCCTCTCGTAGAGTATAGAAGAATCGACGCGTTCCTCATAGTCACGATGCAGTAGACGTCGCACGGCCGGTACGGTCGCGGCGTCGGTTGCACAACGCGATTCATCGGGTTACGGTGTCGCGATGAACCGAACAACAGGGATCGTGATCGGCCGATTCATGCCGCCGCACGTCGGGCACAAGTACCTCATTCAGTTCGCACTGGAGTTCTGCGACACCGTTGTAATCCTGTGCTGTACGCTCCCCGATGAGCCGATTCCCGGCGAGTTGCGCGTCGAGTGGTTACGCGAGATGTTTCCCACCGCGCGCGTTGTTCACAGCACGACGAGGAATGATGCCGCGCGGCGCGACGCACCCGGCGCGACGGCGATCTGGGCGTCGGCGGTCCGCACGGCTGTCGAGACGCCCGTTGATTTCGTGTTCGCTTCAGAGCCGTACGGTCCGGACTTCGCGCGTTCTCTCGGCGCACGCTTCGTCCCGGTCGACCCGGCGCGCACCGTCGTCCCGGTTTCGGCAAGCGACATCCGGGAGGACCCGCTTCGGCATTGGCGCTACATCCCCGACGTCGTGAGACCGTTTTTCGTGCGGCGTGTGTCGATCGTCGCGGACGACGACGCTCTCGTCGCGCGTCTCGCGACACGGTTCGGCACGGTACTCGCAGGGCGGTATGACTCGGTGTTCACGCTCGCGACGGGTAAAGCCGTGACCGAACACGATCTTCCGTTCGTCCTGAAGGCTCACGCGGCGTCCGAGGACGCTCTTGCGCGGCACGCGGTTCGCCTCCTTTTCTCGGCGACGGACCCTGTTCAGATCGTGACGAGACTGTCCGGCCGCGAGGTCGCGGACGCGGCCCTCGTCCACGATACGGTCTCGCGGTACGATCTCTTCATCGTCGACGAGCGGGAGGCCGGGCCGAGCCGGTTCGTCGAGTGGTCGTCCGCGGCGGTCGAGCGGGCGGGAGCCCGGGTGATCCGCGTCGGCGGTTCCACCGAGGCGCGCGTCTCGGCCGCCGAGCGCGCCATCGAGGCGGAACTCGTATTGACACCGTAGGCCGCGCGGATTATACCAATAGACATGGCATCGCTGGTGTGGGCGATTCTCGGTCTGGTTCTGATCGGATCCGAGTTCATCGTCCCTGAGTTTGTTATCTTCTTCTTCGGACTCGGGGCGCTCGCGATGTCGCTTTTGACCGCGATTCTCCCCGGCCTCGGACTTCAAATCCCGCTTCAGATCGTGTTATGGCTCGCAATGTCGGGAGTATCGCTCTTCGCGCTTCGGCGGACGTTCTCGCGCGTCTTCAAAGGGTCGCTCTTCGACCGCTCCGGCGATCAGGATGCCGGGGGCCAGACCGCGCGCGTGACCGAGCGTATAACACCCGACGCGTCTGGAAGAATCAGTTACCACGGTACAACATGGAAGGCGATCAGCTACGATGAGTCGATCGAACCCGGGGAGACCGTCGAGATTCTCAGAAAGGAAGGTATGTCGTTCCTGGTTACCAGATCGATGCTGGACGTATTTGAGTCCGACGGCTCGAAACCCGCCGCAGATCCAAAAAGCCGCGACGCCGAATAGTTTTTAGTAACACCGTTACAAGGGAGAGTAAGTATGGAACCGTTTTTTGTCTATCTGCTGTCGATCGGCACGCTGTTTCTTTTTTTTATCGTCTTTTTCAAGTTGATCCGGATCGTGCCCGAACAACAGGCGTGGGTCGTCGAGCAGTTTGGGAAGTACCGCCGCACGCTTGGACCGGGTTTCCACCTCGTCGTCCCGGCGGTACAGAAGGTCGCGTACAAGCACGTCCTGAAAGAAGAGGTGATCGACGTCCCACCACAAATATGTATCACACAGGATAACGTTCAGGTCACCGTCGACGGGATTTTGTACCTCATGGTCGTCGACCCGGAGAAGGCGAGTTACGGCATCGACAACTATCGGTTTGCGACGTCTCAGCTCGCACAGACGACGATGCGTTCGGAGATCGGCAAGATCGGACTCGACAACAGTTTCTCGGAACGCGACCGGATCAACGACGCGATCGTGAAGAGCGTCGATGAGGCGTCCGATCCGTGGGGCATCAAAGTAACACGATACGAGATCCGCGACATCACGCCGACCGACACGGTGCTCGAGGCGATGGAGCTTCAGGTTCGCTCGGAGCGCGAGAAACGCGCGGAAATCCTCAAGAGCGAAGGCGAAAAAAGCGCGCGTATTAACTCGTCGAAAGGCGACCGCGAAGAGGCGATAAACCTGAGCGTCGGCGAGCGCCAGCGAAGAATCAACGAGGCCGAAGGTCGAGCTCGTGCGCTCGAAGTCGTCGCCGAGGCGACCGCCGACGGGATCAAGGACGTCGCGGTCGCGATGAGCCTGCCGAAGGGTCGGCAGGCCGCAACGCTACGAATCGCCGAACAGTTTGTCGGTCAGCTCGGAAAGATTCTCGACACCGCATCAACTACCGTCGTTCCGCACGACCTCGCGCGGCTGAAGGCGATCATCCAGACCGTTCTCCCGTCCGACGCTCGCGTCCTCGATCCGGGTCGCTCTCCCGCCGGCGACGCGCGCCCCGCCGACGGGACACGGATCGCTGACTCGGCGCGAGGCTCTCGAACTCAAGGAGGCCAGGCATGAATCCTTTTCTTCCGCTTATCGTCGTATTATCGATTCTTGGGCTCGTCGTTCTGGTTTCGCTGCTCAAAAGTATCCGCATCGTCCCGGCGCAGACGGCCCTCGTCGTCGAGAGGCTCGGCAAGTACGCCTCGACTCTCGGCCCGGGGTTCCGGCTCCTCGTCCCGTTCATCGACAAAGTGAAGTACCACCACAGCCTCAAAGAGATCGCGATCGACGTGCCGACGCAACCGTGTTTCACGCTCGATAACGTCAAGGTAGAGGTCGACGGTGTGTTGTACTACCGCGTGATGGACCCGAAAAAAGCGAGCTACGGCATTACTGATTTTCAGTACGCGACGATTCAGCTCGCGCAGACGACGATGCGCTCGGTTATCGGAAAGCTCGAGCTCGACAAATCGTTCGAGGAACGCGAACAGATCAACAACACGATCGTCAAGAGCATCGACGAAGCGACCGAACCGTGGGGCGTGAAGATCACGCGGTACGAGATCCAGAACATACGGGTGCCCGACGAGATCCTCACCGCGATGGAGATGCAGATGCGCGCCGAACGTGAACGACGCGCCGCGATCGCGCGCAGCCTCGGTGAGATGGAGTCAAAGATCAACTACTCGGTCGGTATCAAAGAGGAAGCGATCAACAAGAGCGAAGGTGAGAAACAGCGCCGTATTAATGAGGCCGAAGGACGCGCCGCGGAGATCCGCGCGATCGCGCACGCGACCGCCGAGAGCATCAAACGGATCGCGACGGCTCTCGACGCACCCGGCGGTGACGCCGCGTTGACGCTTCAGATCAGCGAGCAGTACGTCGGTGAACTCGATAAGCTCGCGCGCACAGGAACAAACGTGCTCTTGCCGATGGACCTCACCGACATCAACCAGGTCATCGACACGATTAACAGAATGGTCCGTGACACTAGGATGTGAACCGTGCTCAGCCCTAACCGGACTCTTTGGGAATGGTCCGTGACACTAGGATGTGAACCGTGGTCAGCCCTGACCGGACTCTTTGGGAATGGTCCGTGACACGAGGATGTGAACCATAGACTTTTTGCTCACGTGTCCGCTGTGCGGTGATGACCGCGAGAAGTCGAGGCTCACGGGGCCCGACACGCGTGGTTATCACCGCTGCGGATCGTGCGATTTGGTTTTTGTCGATCGCGCCGATCTGCTTCCGCCCGCCGACGAACGGCAACGGTACGAGCACCACAATAACGGCCCCGAGTATCCGGGGTACGTCCAGTTTCTCGCGCGTGCGGTCGATCCCACCGTACCGCATCTCACAGCCGGAATGCACGGTCTCGATTACGGCTGCGGACCCGGCCCGACGATCTCGACGATGCTCGGCGCACACAATATCCGGTGCGACGACTACGACCCGTTCTTCCGGCCGATCGATCTGCATCCACCGTACGATTTTGTCTTCTGTACCGAGTGCTTCGAGCATTTTTTCGAGCCTGCGAAGAGCATTTCACACCTTGTATCGCTCGTTCGTCCGGCCGGCGTTTTTTCGATCATGACCGAACTCCTCGACGACGACACCGATTTCTCGGACTGGTTTTACGCGCGCGACCTCACGCACACCGCCTTCTACAGTCGTCGCACGTTTGAGTACATTCGCGGGCGATTTGGACTCACCGAGCTGTTCGAGGACGACAGACGCGTCCGCGTGTACCGCCGGGAGTAGCTCGGCGGCGTATGTAGGTTGCGCGGTAACCGCGGATGCGGCTATGATGGCGCGTATCACGCATAGGATAAAACTCAGGAGAACACTATGATCCAAATCGATTTGGGCGGAGCGTGGAACGCGAACGCCGCAGGCTCCGATGACCTATTCCCCGCCACCGTTCCCGGCTGCATTCACACAGATCTGCTCGCTTCAGGACGGATCGAAGACCCGCATTATCGCGACAACGAA
>PXBQ01000488.1 GCA_003566875.1 Spirochaetaceae bacterium
CCGTGGGTCGTACTCCTGATACTCGGTACCGTCGTACACGTCGTCGAAGAGGTTCTCGACGTTGTACGATAGTACCGTGAGTTCGTGGTGTCGGTCCGTGACGAGGGTGCAATCACACGCGCCGAGGACGACAACCGTAATCGTGAGAAAACACCGCAGGCAAGCGGATCTACCGCCGGTGCGCCGGAGCGAGAGCCGGTCCATCTGGCCTCCTCGGGAGGCCGCGGACTACGACCCCTCGTTCACATAGGACAGTATCCTTTTTTTCTCTGCTTCAGCATCGAGGCCGGAATCGGAAAGTTTTTCGCGCGTGATCGTCTCGAACGCCGCAACGTACTTCGCCGAGAGCTCCGATACTACCGTCATCGGAATCTCGGGCGGTTCGCCGTCACCGGTATAGCCGCATTCCATCAAGGTGCGCCGCAGATACTCCTTGTCGAGTTCGTCCGGGCGCTCACCGGCGGCGAATCGTTCGGCATACGTCGAGGCGTACCAGAACCGCGACGAATCCGGCGTGTGCATCTCGTCGACAACGACAATCCTCTCGCCGTCGTGGCCGAACTCGTACTTCGTATCGACGAGGATCAATCCGTTCGCGCGCGCGATTTCTTGTCCGCGCGCGAAGAGAGCGAGCGCCGATCGTTCGATCGCCGCCCAGTCGTCGGCCGGAACGATCCCGGTCGCGACGATATCCGCGCACGAGATCGGCCGGTCGTGGTCCCCGTCGTTCTCCTTTGTCGACGGCGTGATGATCGCGCCTGAGAACTCCTGGTTCTCGCGCATGCCCGGTGGGACCGTCACACCCGAAACGGGACGCCCGGCGGCGTACTCTCGCCACGCCGAGCCCGTGAGATATCCCCGGACGACGACCTCGACCGGGTACACCCGGCACGGGGTTACAAGCATCGAGCGCGGCGTCAAGACTCGACGATAATGGTTTGCACAGACGTCGGCGGTCGCACGAAACCAGAACTCGGAGATTCGGTTCAGCACCTCTCCCTTGCGCGGCACGACGCCGAGAACGCGGTCGAACGCCGAGACGCGGTCGGTCGCGACGATCACCATCTCGTCGCCGCGCGTGAGAACCTCCCGAACCTTACCGCGGTAGTGTGTAACTCCCGTCGGGATATCCGAGGGCTCGAACCCGCGGAGCACGGCTCGATCGTCCACGCCGCGTTCGCTCACGCCTCGATCTCGACGCGTGTCGAGACTACTCTGCTGATCAATCCGTACTCTGTCGCCTCTTCGGCGTTCATCCAGAAGTCGCGGTCGGTGTCTTTCTCGACCTGCTCGTACGGTTTGCCCGTCTCGTCGGCGATCAACCGGTTGATGCGTCCGCGCATGCGCTCGAGCTCGCGTGCGTGAATTTCGATGTCGGTCGCGACGCCGCGCATCCCGCTGAGCGGTTGGTGGATGAGGTAGTGCGAGTTCGGCATTCCCGACCGGTTTTCCTTCTCGGCCGCAAGCAGTATCAGCGCGCCGGCGCTCGCGACGAGGCCCATGCCGATCGTATGAACGACCGGCTTCACAAACCTCATCATGTCGAATATCGCGTACCCCGCGTCCGCATCACCTCCCGGAGAGTCGATGAAGACACGGATCGGCTCGTCGCTCTCGGACTCGAGCAGAATCAGCTGTCGAATAACCCTCTCCGCGAGGTTTTTGTCGACCTCGCCGGAGAGTAGAATCATTCGAGTCTTGAGCATGCGCTCGATCAGCATCTCGCCTCCATGGCGGTCTTTTTTTTCATCGGTTTCGTTGTCGTCGGAAAAATGAATCATCGCGGCTCCCTTGTTTGCAGTGTCATTACGAGATAATATACAAAAAAAATGAGCGTGAAAACGGAAAAACCCCATGAGAACAGAACCCCCCCGAAGAACGGAAAAACCTGAATCGATGAAGTCGGGCGTTGTCGCGGTGGTTGGCCGTCCGTCGGCCGGGAAGTCAAGCCTGATGAACGCGGTTTGCGGGCACAAGATCTCGATCGTCGCGTCCGCGCCGCAGACCACGCGAAATACGATTCGCGGGATCCTCACGACCGACGACGGCCAGATCGTGTTCCTCGACACCCCGGGCTTCCACCGGTCGAACCGGGAGTTCAATATCCGCATGCGCGATCTCGTCGGCGCGACGGTCCGCGAGGCCGAGTGCATCCTGTACATCATCGACGCGACGCGCGCGCCCGGCGCCGAAGAGGCGATGTTGGGCGAGATGGTTGCCGCCGCGAACCTGCCGGTCGTGATAGCCGTGAACAAGATCGATTTGCCGGAGGCGAGACCGAACGCGATCGAAGCGTGGGTCGCGACGCAGATCGGCAGCACACTGACGGTTCGCGTCTCGGCGCTCACTCGCGCGGGCATCGGCGAGCTCGTCGCGGCGTTGTACGAGCGGCTGCCCGAAGGCGAACTGATGTACCCAAGCGAGTTCTACACCGATCAAGAGCCCGAGTTCCGGGCCGCGGAGATCATCCGCGAGCAGGCGGTCAACCGTACGCGCGAGGAGCTCCCGCACTCGCTCTACGTCGAGGTCCACGACATGGAAAAGAGACCACACGACGCGCTCTGGGTCCGCGCTGATATCCTCGTCGAGAAAGAGTCGCAGAAGGGAATCGTCGTCGGAAAAGGCGGCAACCTGATCAAAGAGATTCGGCTCTCCGCCCAGAAGGAACTCGCGGACGTGTTCGAGCGCAGAGTCGAACTCGATCTGCGCGTGAAACTCAACCATAACTGGACAAAAAAAGACGCCGTGCTGCGGCGCGTTTTCCGCTCTACGCAGTAACGCAGTCGGCCGGTCGTCTCGGCGCGTACCGGCCGGACCGCTCGGCTTACTCTTCCGGCAACTCGTGCGAGTAGTTGTCCCATCCGAGGTACGACTCCACCGCCTCACGTACCACAGCGCCGTACCGGCCGCGTACCATCGCGACGTGGTGCTCGAATCCGTTCGTCGTGAGATAGCGCATCAGAGCCTGGAGCCGCGGCACGCGGCAGACCGCGATTCCTCCGTCCATCGGAAACGGGTCGTCGGTGAACTCGCCTTCTCCGACGTACGAGGCGATTCGGCCGTTAACGTCGTCGGTCGACATCCGGAAGTACGTCATCTCGCCCGCCGCGACGTGGCCTTTGATCGCTCCGAAACACCGCTCCGCGCCGAGCGTCATCCCGAGAATGTCGAGGTTCGAGATCTCGATCTCGCGCCCCATGAAACTCTTGGGGTAGTTTGAGCAGTGCGTGCAGACGCACATGTCCTTGTCGGCGCCGTAGTTGTTGTTCCAGTCGAGAAAGCCCGGAGGCGTTCCCGCGGCCAACAACAATGCGTACATTGAGACGACCCCCGCCGCGTCGACTTCGCACGCGCTCGGCATGAGGTCTTCGCCCATCATGCTCATCGAGAGGCACGTCGCGCAGCCGTAGTTGTCCTGAATCGAACTCCAGCACTGGATCGCGGTCGCGTCGATCTGGTTTTCGGCGTTCCAGTTATCGATCGCGACCGAGAGTTTTGCCTGTTTCACGATGTTCTGCTCGACGATCGTGTTCGGAATCTTACCGTACGCGCGGATCTTCTCGAGTTTGTCCTTCACCGTCGCGTGCGTGTCGTCAATCTTGTTCGCCGCGCCGATAATCTCCGAGAGGTCGACCGGAACCATCGTGATGCCGGTAGCCTGCATGATTTTTTCGCTGAACCGTACCGTCTGAAACGGTTTCGGCCGCGCGCCGATCGTTCCGATACGAGCCGTCGTGAGCCCCTTCACGGTGCGGCAGACGCGCGCGAAGTAGTCGAGATCGGCATCGAACTCTTTCGTGTTCACGTCGACGGTATGGCTCGTCGTTCCGGTGAAAGGAATGCCGTACTGGTAGAGGTTGTTGCAGACCGATAATTTTCCGCAGAACGCGTCGCGCCGGCCTTTTACATCTACCGCGGTCGTGCTGTCGTTGTACGCCTGGACGAGCACCGGCACGTTGAGTTTCGAGCGGCTGATCGTCTCGACGACGCCCTGCTCGTCGCCGAAGTTCGGGAGAATCACGATGATTCCGTCGATGTCGTCCTGCTTCTCGCGGAACAGCTTTGCGTACTTCTGCGCGTCGGCGAGCGTCTCGACCGCACCGTACGGCGTCGCGTCGACCGGCAAGACGTGGTAGCCGTATCCTTTTTCATCGAGCTTCGCGATGATGTCCTTCCGCCCGTTCTCGGCGTGCTTCGGGTTGAAAAAGCCGCGCGTCGCGACGATCACCCCAAACGTGATCTTTTTCTCGATCACTCTCTGTCGTGCGTGTTCTGTCATAAAAACTCTCCTTCTCTCTCCCGATTTATGGTATCAGTTCGCGCGTACCGCGCGAGATCACGATTTCTCATCCGATTCCGGAGGGAATATTTTCTCCGGCGGTTTGCGCCTTTTCGGCCGCGAGATCAGCTCGATCGTCGTCCCGATCGAGCCTTCGGTGTCGAGATACGCGTACCAGCCGTCACCGTCGGGGCCGAAACCGGAGCCGTCCTGCGTCATCCGGAAGCCCATCGCCGCGGCGCGATCGAGGTCGCGCTCCATGTCTTCGGTCAAGACACCGACGTGATGCACACCGTAGCCATGCTCGCGCACAAACTCCGAGTACACCGTATCACCCTCGAGCGGCTCGATCAATTCGATTCGCAGCGGCCCGAGGTACGACAAAGCGACGCGCATCCGGTACTCGGCCGGCTCTCCGTTCCGCGTCATTTTTTTTACGAGCGGTTTCCCGTACGTATAAAAATGCCACGGTCCGATTCCGAACTTCTCGTGGTACTGTTTCACCGTCGCGTCGAGATCCTTGACGACCAGCGCGATCTGCGCGATGCCGTCGCGGAAAAAATCGAGTGGCGTGTTCTGCATCTCACCTCCTGTTCCCGCTACGGAAGGAAAACAACCTTCAGCGCGCGTCCGTCGAGCGCGATCCG
>PXBQ01000058.1 GCA_003566875.1 Spirochaetaceae bacterium
ATTCCCTGTACGACCAAGTGACGGATCGTAACCCCCGATTCTGCCGCGCGAATCTTCAGGCGACGGTAAAGAGTATCCGGCAGATCAATCGTCGTCTTCATATGTTACATATTACCGTATTCCCATATTACTGTGCAAGCGCCGTGCGTTCTAAAGGTTCCGTCGGGAGTTGACCGAAAACGGCGTGCGCGACACCGCGCCCGTCATCGCGTTGTGGTTGGAACAGGGGGTACGGGAAGGGACTCTGAAACTGCGTCGCCCGTCCGACCCGATCGGCACAGCCGAGATCGTCCTCCGCCTCATGGCGGCCTTCGGGCCGACTTCGACCAATCTCACCCACGAAGGAGGGCCCGATGAGACCTGAGTTACCGGTTGGATTCCACGCGTTCTCGCGTAACGCGTTCATAAACTACCAGCTTAACCGCCGGCACTCGCTCGGCTACACCCGACGTGAAGACCTGGCGGAGGCCGGGCGTCGGATCAGGCGGTTCGAGGACAACAAGCCCGTGTTTCTCGAAATGGCCGATCGGGCGAGGCACGAAGGACGTCTGAAGAACGCCGCTTTCTACGTTCGTGCCGCGGAGTTTCTCACCGACCCCGAGGATCCCGATAACACGGCACTCTACACGCGATTTCGGTCAGAGTTCTATACCGCGTTCGCGCAGGATGGGATCGAACAACTCGCCGTTCCGTTCGCCGATTCGACGATCCCAGCCTCACGTCTGCGGGCGGTGGGCGCGCGGTCGGTGACCGACCGTGTTTTCACCCGCGCCGAAAACGCGGAGAATCACTGCCAAATGGGAAACCTCGCCCTGGCGCTCGAGACGATAACGGCTCGGCTAGATCGAGTACAGCAGGGGGTGACGCCTGAGCAGAGGTGACGGAAGGCGCTCCGGCGCGACGTACCCGTTCGAAACGACCGCCCCAGGCGGCCACTTCGGACGGCGCCGGCTATGCGCAACGCGCTCCAAATCGGGATTTATGAGTGAAAAAGTAGTATAATTGCTCCGGATCTACCGGAGGTTATCGATGTCGACACGTTGTGCGAGTTCAAACAGTCCTGGTCATTCGAATCGTCGCGTATTCTCGCGAAGCGCCACTTCGGTCCACCACACTCTGCGCGTGGCGGGTGCCATTGTCGTTGCGGTCGTGCTCTCGGCGTGTCCGGCCCCGTTCGGGTACCGAACAGGTGATTTGAGTCTCGATGACGAGGTATCCGAGTTTGCCGATGCCGGCACGTCGCCGGTCGTTCGGCCCGTCGTACGCGCGACATCGGTATTGAGCACGACGCCGCAGTCCGAGTGGCAGGTGGTTCCCGCCGAGTTCGTCGCGTCGACCGATCAACGCGTAGCAATCGAAACCGAGACCCCCGACGCTACGATCTTTTATACCCTTGACGGCTCTGCCCCGTCACCGTCGAGTATCGGCACCGGAACTTTTCTGTACTCCGAGCCGTTTCTACTCGAGGGGAACCAGACGACTCATCCGATCCGTGCGGTCGGACTGAAAAGGCTCATGTACCCGAGCGAGACGATCGAAGCAACGATCCAGATCGATTACTCGACCGCGACCTCGCCGCAGTTCTCTCTTCCCTCGGGTGCATACTCATCGGACATAGCGGTCTCGATCACCGCGCAGGATGCCGGGGCGACGGTCTACATCTCAACGACAGTCGACGGGAGCGAACCGATAGACCCCGAGCCCGGCTCCGCGTGGACCGCCGAGTACGCGGGCGAGCCGATACCCGTGACCGGGCCGTATACACGTCTCCGGGTCAAGGCGATCGCGATCGCGGAGCAGATGGCGCAGAGTCCGGTCGCCGCGGCGTCGTTCATTGTTGGGTGGAATACGACCGAGCTACCGGAGTTCTCGGTCTCGGGGGGCGAGTACTCGACCCCATTCTCACTGAGAATCTCGTCTCCCACCGCGGGTTCGTCGATCCGGTACACACTCGACGGAACCGCCCCGACGGTCGGTTCGTACCTCGAGACGCCTAGTCCGGTTGATATCGCGATTGAATCCGCGACGACAGTTCGCGCCGTCGCGGTCAGCAACAATCGGCTCGACTCGGCGGAGGTCTCGGCCACGTACGAGTTCCGCGCCGCGGTGCCGGAGATCTTCCCCGACGCGACGACACTTTACGCGGGGTTCCCTGTCTCGATCGAGAACGCCACTCCTGGAGTTGAGATTTTCTACACCACCGACGACTCCGCCCCGAACCCCGCCGACCCGTCGCACCTTTACACCGGACCGTTTACTCTGTCCGCGGGTGAGACGACCGTGCGCGCCGTTGCGGTGCGCGCGGGCTGGAGCGACTCGACCGTGGTCAGCCGGACGTACTCGGTCGTCGAGAGTCAGTATCACGAGTTGAGCCGCGCGGATATCGTCGATCTGGAACCCTTCATGTCTAACAACGTAATCGACAACAGCGACGGAAACCGGATACCGGTCGGCGCCGTCATGGTGTACCGGACCGGGAGCGGCAGGTACGGCAAGCTCGTCGTCCTGGTCAGCGACGGGTCCGACAACAACGGCATGACGATCCGGCACGAGACGTACGAGAATGACGGGTCGATCTTGATCTCGGTAGAGCAGTCCACGATTGAGGGAACCTTTACGTATTCGTTAACGCTCGGTACCGATCAACTCGCCACCGGTGAGGGCGATTTCTGGATGAGGAACTATACCGCCTCGGTACGCTCCTTCGTGCCGTTAAACGGCGCAAAGTTCGCGCTGATCGGGATCGACCCTGCGTTCGAGTGAGCGTCGACCTTCGGCGCGGGATGCGTAAACCCGCCCGAGTAACCCGGTCGGCGCCGCCGCGTCGCTTATGCGTTCGGTGCGCCGTCCTCCGAACCGACGGCTCCCGGTGAGTTCCGTTTGCCGGCCGCGAACGTGAGGAGCCCGATTTTCTCGAACATGAGAGGGGCCCACCACGCGACCCAGAGGCCGGTCAGCGCGTATCGCACGAACCGTAGCGCGTAGCTCACAACGTTTGCGTCGCGCGGGAAGACTTGGCCGAGTCCCATCCAGAGAAGGACGACCCCGACGAGCCCGATCACGAATCGCACGATGCGCCGCCATCCGCCGTCGGACGCAAGGAACGTGCCGCGAGACGCCGAAAGCCACACGTACCCACTCAGGACGCCGAACCACGTCCCAAAGAACGTGAACGTGCCGTCGAGGCTGAACGGGTCAACGTCGCCCGCGCGCGCAGCCCACGCGGCCGGGAGTTGCCAACCCGCCGACGCCAATCGTACCAGGACGATTATCGTGACCAGAAACGCTCCACTTCCGGCGATCACGCCGATCTTTGCACCGGTCGAGATCCCGACGACCCAATCGGTGATCTTCCGCTGCAACGCCCACGCGGCCCAGACCAGAAGCCCACCGAGAGTCCATCCGAGCAGAACGTCGGTCAGGAAGTGGACGCCGAGGAAGATGCGCGAGATACCGATCAAGAAAATGATCACGAGAGCGACGACCGTGAACCAACGTTTCTTCACCTCGACGGCGATCCACCCCCAGACCGAAGCCGGAAGCTGCGAGTGCCCGGACGGCAGGCCGAACGACGACTCCATGTGGAACGGCGAGACACCGTCGCTGATCCAGTACGGACGCGGCGTCCGGAAGAGGAACTTGAAGAACGCGTTTGTTCCGTTGGCCAGGAGCAGCATTATGCCGACCTTGATGCCGAGCGCCTGATCGACGCACCAGTATAGCGCCGTGAGCAACAGGATGAAAAACTCCTCGTCGCCCAGAAACGTAATCACCCGGAACGGCGTTCGTAACCACGCCCCCAGCCCTTGAAGGAACTCGTTGAGAACGATCTCGGAAAGATGGATCGCTTCCATAAACCGCACCTCCGCATGGAAATTGATGCGTTCACTATCGATCATTTCCAGGTTTCTCGCTACGGGCGACCGGACAGGCTCGCTCAGTTTCCTGACTTTTCGGCCTTCATACGGTACACTGCGCAAATGAAACCGAAACTCATCGTAACCGGCGCGTGCGGCGTGATCGCTCAGCGAGTGATTCCGGGCCTCTCTCACCATTTTGAACTGACGCTCCTGGACGTCCGCTCGACGGACTTCTACGGGAACCAGGTATCGGGAGTACGTCACGTCGATTTGCTCGATCCCGATCGAACCGCGTACCGCGCTCTATTCCGTGGGCACGATGCGCTGCTGCATTGTGGGTTTCTGCGGCCGACCGGAGGAGGAGGCGCCGGGACCGGCCACGGGCCGGATCGGTTTGAGACCGAACTCGGAAACGTGCGGATGACGTGGAACGTGATGCAGGCGTGCGTCGAGGCCGACGTAAGGCGTGCGGTCATCGTGAGCTCGAACCACGCGGGTGACTTCTACGAGCCGCTCATCCACTCAGGGGATGTTTTTGGCGTTACGCCGGAGATGGCGCCCGCGTCGGATAATTATTACGGTTGGGCAAAGATCAGCTACGAGGCGCTCGGGCTTCTCATGGCGATCGGGAGGCAGAACGACGGCAAGGTCCTCGAAAACGTGCAACTGCGCATCGGCGCGCCGCGCGACAACGTTATGGATTCGATCGAGGTGGGCGATATCACGCGAATGCGACGCGAACTCGGCGCGTACATCAGCGCGCGCGACGAGGTGCAGCTCATCGAAAAGAGCATCACGACTCCCGACATCCGGAACGAGTACGGTGTGCCGTTTCAGATCTTCTACGGTATCAGCGGCAACAGCACACGCTTCTGGGACATCTCGAACGCGAAACGCGTGATCGGGTACGAGCCCGAGGACGACTCGATCGTACTGTTCCGCGACCAGATTGCACGAATCACCGCGCGGGGGTAAAACTATTCGGCGTGCCGGCGGAGCGGTCGTGGTCGCTCGGCCGGCCGTGTTCGGATACCTACCCAGGCGGCCGGCGGTGGCC
>PXBQ01000348.1 GCA_003566875.1 Spirochaetaceae bacterium
ATAACGAACTATACGCGATCCGGGACCCGTGGGGATTCAGGCCGCTGTTCATCGGCGAGAAAGACGGGTTACACGTGGTCGCGTCCGAAACGTGCGCGCTGGACATACTCAAAGTATCAAACTACCGCTCGGTGCGTCCCGGCGAGATCGTTCACCTCGGTCCCGAAGGGGCTCGCAGCGAAATGCTTGATCGCTCCGAACGAAAATCGCAGTGCGTATTCGAGCTGATTTACTTTGCTCGCCCGGACTCGTACGTTTTTGACAATCAGGTGCATCTGCACCGAAAACGGATGGGCGCCGCGCTGGCGATGGCCGATCAGGGCATCGGTGACGTCGTCGTTCCCGTACCCGACTCCGGCACGAGCGCCGCGCTCGGATACGCCGAGGCGGCCGGACTGCCGTTTGACTTCGGTCTCACGCGAAACCATTACGCGGGTCGATCGTTTATCATGCCGACAACCGCCGAACGCGAACTCGCGGTCCGGATGAAACTGCATCCTGTTCGCGAAATTATCGCGGGTCGCCGGGTCATCCTCGTCGACGACTCGCTCGTTCGTGGAACGACCGCACGGATACTCGTCAAGCTGCTTCGCGAAGCCGAGGCGCGAGAGGTCCATATCCGCCTGTCGTCGCCCGAGATTCGCTGGCCGTGCTTTTTCGGAATCGATATCCCGACGCGAGGCGAGTTGATCTCGAACTCGATGTCGCCGGTTGAGATCGCACGGTACATCGGCGCCGATACCGTCCGGTTCCTGACGCTTGATCAGCTTCAAACATGCCTTGACGAACCCGATGGATACTGTTACTCGTGTTTCACGGGACGATATCCGATGAACGTCCCGTTGACACCACAAGAGCTTCAGATCGGAGGCAGAACCGATGCTTGAACCCGGACGCACTCCGTCGACGTACGCCCAAGCCGGCGTGAGTGTCACGCGCGGCGATGCCTTTGTCGACCGCATCAAGAAACTCCGGAGTGATTCGCTCGGCCGGATCGGCGGGTTCGCCGGCGGCCACGAGATAGATCTCGCCGCGTATCGCCGGCCGGTCCTGCTCTCGGCCACCGACGGCGTCGGGACAAAACTACTTGTCGCACGAGAGCTTGGAAAATACGACACGGTCGGCATCGATCTCGTCGCAATGTGCGTCAACGACCTGATCGTGTGCGGAGCAAAACCAATTTCGTTCCTCGACTACATCGCGTGCGGGCGTCTCAACCCCGACGTTCTCGAGGACGTCGTAAAGGGTATTCTGACCGGTTGCGAACAGGCCGGTTGTCGCCTCGACGGCGGGGAGACCGCCGAGCTGCCGGACATGTACGGCCCCGACGACATCGACCTCGCAGGATTTTGCACCGGCATCGTCGAAGCGGACCGCATGCTCCCGCGACCGAGCGAGATCGTATCCGGAACAGTCGTTCTCGGTGCGGCTTCGTCGGGAATACACTCAAACGGATTTTCGCTCGCGCGCAAGGTAATCGAACACACACCGGACAACCTTTCAACGCTGCTGACACCCACCCGGATATACGTTTCTCTCATGGAGCGACTTCTCGAGACCGGGAAAATATTCGCTGCGGCGCATATCACCGGCGGCGGTCTGTTTGCAAACACCGCGCGCGTCGTACCCGAGCGGTTACGCCTGCAGCTCGACGGCGAGTGGCCCGTGCCGAGCATCTTTCCCGCGATTCAGAAAGCCGGGCATATCCCGGACAAAGAAATGGCAAAAGTTTTCAATATGGGAATTGGGTTGGCTGTCCTTGTCAATCCCCGTGACGCTGAGACCGTGCGCGCAGCAGCGGGGGAACAACTTTACTCTATCGGACGGATTATCGATGGCTGAAATTGTAGTGTTCGCTTCCGGATCAGGAAGCAATTTCGAGGCGATCGTACACGGGCTCTCGGAAACACCGCACATGGTCGCGTGTCTCATCACCGACAACCCGAGCGCACCCGCGATCGACCGTGCGAAGCGACTCGGGGTGCCTCACCGGATCATCCCGTACGGGAAACCGCGCACCGAGGCGGAGACACGCATACGAGCGGCTTTAGAGCCGTACCGCCCGACGTTGATCGTACTCGCGGGGTTCATGAGGCTTTTGAGTCCCAGTTTCGTCGATTCGTTCCCTGATCGGATTCTCAATATCCATCCCTCGTTGTTACCTCGTCATCCGGGGCTCAACGCCATTCGCAGTTCGTACGACTCGAGCGATGAGGACGCCGGAATTACGATCCACGTCGTAGACCACGGTGTCGACACGGGGCCGATCCTTTTTCAGAAGTCGTTCAAGAAAAGCGAGTGCCATGATTTCGAGGAGTTCGAAGACCGAATTCACACTCTTGAACATACGTGGTTTCCCGTCGTCATCAACGACTACCTGGCGAAAATCGAAGAACCGGTACACAGGAGGTAAACGCAGTGCGCGTCTTAGTGTTGGGTTCCGGAGCGCGTGAACACGCGATTACGTGGTGTTTTGCGCGCAGCCGTCGAATCTCGGCGTTGTACGTCGCCCCGGGAAACGCCGGGACCGCCGAACTCGCGACGAACCTTCCCGATCTCGATCCCCTGAGTCACACTGCCGTCGTCACCGCGTGCCGTGAACACGACATTACTCTTGTTTTCGTCGGCCCCGAGCAACCGCTCGCCGACGGCATAGTCGATACGCTACTCGCAAACAACATCGTGGCGATTGGCCCGTCAAAGAAGAGCGCGCAGCTCGAAGCGAGCAAGGTTTTCTCGAAGCGTTTCATGACTTCGCACAATCTACCGTGCGCGGCGTCGAGCGAGTTCACCGACGCGCACGCTTTCGAGTCTTTTGTTCGTGACAATGCGGGCAAGAAACTCGTCGTAAAAAAAAGTGGACTCGCCGCGGGAAAAGGCGTCCTCGAGTCGACCGATCCTGATGAACTCATATCGTTCGGCACGGCAGCTTTGACCGACGATTCGGTTATTGTCGAGGAATTTCTCACCGGACACGAGATCTCGGTTTTTGCCCTCTGCGACGGCCGAAATCACATCGTTCTCCCACCGTGCGTCGACTTCAAAAAAGCGCATCTTGGCGAGGGCGCGCCGAACACGGGCGGTATGGGCGCGATATGTCCGGTCCCATGGCTCGACAATCGCACGATCGAGACCGTAAAAGAAAAAATCGTCGAACCCACGTTCGCAGCGCTCGAACAAGACGGGCTACTGTACACCGGCGTGTTGTACTTCGGACTCATGGTAACCGACGACGGACCGAAAATCCTCGAGTACAACGTGCGTTTCGGAGATCCTGAAGCGCAAGTCCTTCTTCCGCTCATCCGATCGGACTTTGGGAATCTATGCGACGCGCTGCGCAACGGAGAGCTCGATCGTTTCCCGTTGAATATCTCGGAGAGTTACGCGCTCGGTGTCGTTGTCGCGAGCCCGGGGTACCCCGGCGATTACGTTTCGCATCTGCCCGTTTCCGAGATCCCGAGTTACCCGCCTGAAAAAACGCTCGTGTTCCATGCATCGACGTACGAGCGCGACGGAGTCGTTTTCACGAACGGGGGGCGGTGTTTCACGGTTGTCGGCATTGCGCCCGACTTGCTCGGCGCACGGTCGTGTGCGTACTCGGCGGTCACGTCGGTTACGTTTGACGGCGCGTGGTACCGGAAAGATATCGGTTCGCGCGTTTTTCGGCCGGACAACAGGTAATTACACCGAGTCGAAGAAACCTTGGCGGCGACGGATATCGAACATCAGGATACCCGCCGCGACCGAGACATTGAACGAGTCCGCGTGTCCGCGCGCCGGAATCGAAACGACGTCGTCGCACCGTTCGGAGACGAGCCGTCCGAGGCCGGCCCCTTCGCTCCCAAGTACCAATACGACGCGTCCGCTCATGTCGACCGACGTGACCGGCGTACCGTGCGAGTCGGCTCCGTACACCCAGAAACCGGCTTTCTTCAACTCCGCGAGCGCGGACGGAAGATTCTTCACAACGACTGTCGGAATATGCGCGACCGCTCCCGCCGATGTGCGCGCAACCGTATCGGTTTCGCGCGCCGAACGCCGCTCGGGCGTCACGACGAGATCGACCGCGAATTGATCGGCGGTCCTGAGAATCGCACCGAAGTTATGCGGGTCGGTGACTCCGTCGAGCACGACGACCAACGAGTCCTTAGCAGTGTTCGTCGCAAGAAAACTCGTCAAGTCGAGTTCCCGCGGTTCGGGCACGTCCTGCAGCACAAGAACCGCGTGCCGCACCTCGCGTCCGCCGATTTTCCGGATTTCCGAAACCGAAACATCGTGAATCTTGACACCCGGGGCAACGGTTCGACGGAGCTCATCGATCCGTGGTCCGCTCCCGGCGAGCAATAGGACGCCGGTTGAGTTTGGTTTTTTTGCGAGTTCACGAATCGCGTGATACCCGGTTACGATCGTATCGTTACTCTTTTGCATCGTACAAGCGAATTACGTCCGGGATTCCGTCGTGGTTTGTATCTCGTTCATACTTCCTGACGTAAATGCCGTCGGAAAGGAACACCCAAAGGTCGACTCGCCCGTTGTTATTTGTGTCGATCTCTTGCCGTACCAGGATTCCACCCTCGAAAAAATAGAAGTTGTCCATGAAACCATCGTGATTGTGATCGATCGCCTCAATGACCTTCCGGTTGCGCGCGTCAAACATGGCCGCGTAGTCAACCGTACCGTCACGATTGCGGTCTATCAACGTCCAGCCGGCTCCGTACTCCGAAACGTCGAATATCTGATCACGATGTAACGCCCGTGGCCGGTCAGCGTTCGTGCCCGTATTCGCAAAGACCGAAGCGCCGGCGAAAAACGAAAGAAACAGGCCAGTAACCACGAAGAATTTCATTCGGTACCTCGTCCATGTCGATAAAATATATATCGATCCATTGAGGCACCGACTCAAGAAAAACCGCAACGTCCAGCGCACGGTATCACGTCGTCGACGGAGGTGCCGCCGCCGATAGCGCCTACCCGAGTTGCGAGAGCGGGATCGGGCTCGGCGTCGAGTCTTCTCCGTCAACCTCTCCGAGCTCTTTCAGGAGTTGTTTCGCGCGCGAAGACAGTTTGGTCGGAACAACTACGTGTACCTTGATGTACATATCTCCACGACGGGACGGGTTATGCAGGTTCGGCACTCCCTCGTTTTTCAGACGAAGAATCTTGCCGTTCTGAGTTCCGGCGGGGATCTTCATTCGGACTTTTTTCTCGTCAAGAGTTGGGACAAGAATCTCGGCGCCAAGAGCCGCCTGAGAAAAGCTCACAGGGACGACGCAGTATACGTCATTTCCGTTGCGCTCGAAATACTCATGAGGCGCTACGCGGATTACGACGTACAAATCGCCCGCCGGCCCTCCGTTCGGTCCGGCGTCGCCCTGATCGGGAATCGAGATCCGTTTTCCGTTCTCGATACCGGCGGGTATTGTAACCTTGATGACCTGGTTCTTTTTGACAACTCCGGAACCACCACACGTCCCGCACGGGTTGTCGAGCACGTACCCTTCGCCGCTGCACGTCGCACATGTGGAGGCGATCGAGAAAAACCCTGAACTCCGCCGTACCTGCCCTGCACCACCACACGTCGGGCATGTTTTTTTTCCGCTTCCGGAAGCGGCCCCGGAACCCGAACACGCCGTACACGATATGTTTCGCGAATACGACACCTCGACCTTTGTCCCGAAGACCGCGTCCTTGAACGGGATCTCCAGTTCATACCGGAGGTCGGCACCGCGCTGAACCGAACTCCGCCCGCGGCCGGATCTCCGGCCTCCTCCGCCGAAGAACGAATCAAAAATACTGGAAAAGTCGCCAAAGCCTCCAAAAAGGTCCTCGAAGTCGTGGAAGACGTGCGAGAACCCCTCGGCGCCCGCACCGCCCATTCCTTCGACGCCGGCGAAACCGAACTGGTCATACGCCTGTCGTTTTTTGTCGTCGGCAAGAACTTCGTACGCTTCGGTCGCTTCTTTGAACCTATCCTCCGCGGTTTTGTCGCCCGGGTTGCGGTCTGGGTGGTTTTGAACAGCGAGTTTTCGGTACGCTTTTTTTATGTCGTCTTTCGAGGCGTTCTTCGGAACGCCGAGGACCTCGTAGTAATCTCTCTTAGCCAAGTTTCAGACCCTTCGGTATATCCAAACTCCGACGACACCGCGGCGCCCCGGGAATCTCCCGCGCGCCGCCGGCATCGAGCGGGTTCAAACTACGTATTTTTTTCGTCCTCGTCGACCACTTCGTAATCAACGTCCTCAAAACCACCGTCCTGCTTTGTACCGGCCGAACCCGATTCGCCGCCCGATCCTTCGCCCTCGGGGCCCGCCTCGGCTCCGCCGTCGCCGGCCTGCTCATCTCCACCGGCCTGTTGCGCGGTTTGCTTATACACTTCCTCGGCCAATCGATACGATGCCTGCTTTAGCTCCTCGGTCTTGGCCTTGAGCGCCTCGGTGTCGTCCGCTTCGAGCGCTTCGCGCACCGCGGCGATCGCCGCGGTGATCTTGGCGCGGTCCTCTTCGGAAACCTTGTCCCCGTAATCGGTCATCGACTTCTCTGTCGCGTAAACGAGGTTCTCGGCCTCATTCTTGGCCTCGGCGGTTTCCCGAATCTTTTTGTCTTCGTCGGCGTGCTGTTCAGCGTCGCGGACCATGTTCTTGATCTCGTCCTCAGAGAGCCCGGACGACGATTCGATTCGAATCTTTTGCTCTTTTCCGGTACCAAGGTCCTTCGCCGAGACGTGGACGATACCGTTTGCATCGATGTCAAACGCAACTTCGATCTGGGGGACGCCGCGCGGCGCGGGTGGGATACCAACCAGGTCGAACCGTCCGAGTGTACGGTTGTGAGCCGCCATCTCGCGCTCACCCTGCAGGACGTGAATCGAGACGGCGGTCTGATTGTCGGCGGCCGTCGAGAAAATCTGACTCTTCCGCGTCGGGATCGTCGTGTTGCGCTCGATTAAGCGCGTAAAAACGCCGCCGAGAGTCTCGATACCGAGAGAAAGCGGCGTCACGTCGAGCAACAAAACGTCTTTCACGTCACCGCCAAGGATTCCGCCCTGGATCGCTGCACCGAGCGCGACGACTTCGTCGGGATTCACGCCCTTGTGGGGATCCCTCTGGAACAACTCCTTTACCAAGGCTTGAACCGCGGGAATCCGGGTTGAACCGCCGACAAGAATCACTTCGTCGATATCGGCGGGCTTAAGCCCCGCGTCGGAGAGAGCTTGCTGACACGGCCCTTTCGTCTTTTGAATCAGGTCCCCAACCATCTGCTCGAACTTCGCACGATTCAAGGCGTACTGTAGGTGTTTCGGGCCCGACGAGTCGGCCGTGATAAACGGCAGGTTGATGTCGGTCGATTGTGTACTCGACAACTCGCGTTTTGCCTTCTCGGCGGCTTCCTTGAGACGTTGCAACGCCATTCGGTCTTTCGAAAGATCAATTCCGTAGTCGTTTTTAAAATTCCCGACCAACCAGTCGATTATGCGTTGATCAAAGTTGTCGCCTCCGAGATGAGTATCACCGTTGGTCGACTTGACCTCGAACACACCATCACCGAGCTCGAGAATCGAGATGTCGAATGTGCCACCTCCAAGGTCGTAAACGGCGATCCGTTCTTCCTTCTTCTCTTTCCCGAAACCGTACGCCAAGGCTGCAGCCGTCGGTTCGTTCACGATCCGTTTGACTTCAAGCCCCGCGATTCGCCCCGCGTCCTTCGTCGCTTGCCGTTGTGCATCGTTGAAATACGCGGGCACCGTGATGACCGCGTCGGTCACTTTCTCGCCGAGGTAGTCTTCGGCGGTCTCTTTCATCTTCTGCAGAATAGCCGCGCTTATCTCCGGCGGCGAGTACTTCTTATCGTCGACACCGACGCGCACGCCTCCCGAGGAGTCGTTCTCGATTTTGTACGGGACCATCGAAATCTCTTCGGCTACTTCCTCGTAGCGGCGACCCATAAACCGTTTGATCGAAAAAATCGTGTTCTCAGGATTCGTGACCATCTGGTTTTTCGCGGGCTGCCCGACAAGGCGCTCCGCCTTCGCCGTAAACGCGACCATCGACGGTGTCGTTCTCTGTCCCTCGGAATTCTGAATAACAACTGCTTCGCCGCCTTCCATTACGGCGACGCACGAATTTGTCGTTCCTAAGTCAATGCCAATGATACGTCCCATACGTGTCTCCTCTCGGTTGATTCTCTATGATGTCGGCATGGCTACTTTCACCTTCGCGGAACGAAGCACGCGATCGTGAAGCATGTAGCCTTTCTGATAGTCTTCCACCACGACGGGGTGGTCTTGGTCCGAACTCTGTTCGGTCATGATCGCTTCGTGCACCTGCGGATCGAACTCCTCTCCGACCGACTCGAGGCGTCGCAGCCCCCATTTTCGATCCAGCATATTCGTGAACTGTTTCTCAATCATCGCGATTCCGTCGTAGAACGAATCGAAATCTTTCGATTCATCGGCCGACTTTATCGCACGCTCAAAGTCGTCGATGATCGTCACGAGATCGAGCATGATCTGAGAGTTTCCGTACTTCGCGGCCTCTGCTACTTCGCGCTGCATGCGTTTGCGCAAATTTTCAAAATCGGCGCTCTTCCGAAGAAACTGGTCCTTGAGCGCGCTATTCTCTTCCTCGAGCTCGGCGATCCGTCTCTCGAGCTCGGAGGTTCCGTCCGGCGACCCCTCGTCGCCTGAACCGTCGACGCTCGTCGACTCCTGTGAAACGGTCGGCTCGCCTGTCGCCGAATTCTGCTCTTGATCGGGAGTTCGGATCTTGTCCGTCGATCCCGAGTCGGTCTCGTCCGCATTCGCGCCGATCGATTCGTCTCTTTCGATCGATTCGGACGCATCGGCGGACGCTTTTCCGTGACTGGACATTTGTACCCCTGATGTTGATTCTATTCTGTGCAAAGTTAATCAGTTTGGCGATGATCGTCAAGGACAAGAACGATTCGTCGTGACGACACGGCTCGATTTTATTACTTTATCCAAGCGGTCGGTTTCCGGTTTTTTGCCGGTGTTGGTGAATATATCCGGATCCGGCGTGTAGTGGATTTCAAGGAGACACAGGTGGTGAGAACAAAGACTGAAGAGAACCCGGGCGCAGAGAGGCACGACAGTGTCGAGAAGGCGATCGTCCGTCTGACCGACGCGCACAAGATCTATCCGTTGGGGAAAACCGAAGTCCACGCCGTAAAGGGCGTGTCGTTCTCGATCGAACGTGGCGATTTTATCTCCATCGCGGGCCCGTCGGGCTCAGGGAAGTCGACGATCTTGAACCTGATCGGCTGCATCGACGTGCCGACGTCCGGCACGGTCGAAATCGTCGGCACGAACACGGCCGGACTCTCCGACAAGGCGATCACGACTCTGCGTCACGACGTGATCGGTTTCATATTTCAGTCTTTCAACCTGGTTCCGGTTCTGAACGTGTATGAGAACATCGAATTCCCACTGCTGCTCGGAAAGTCGCGACCGGATAAGAAAGAGAAAGCCGAGTACATCAACTTTCTAATTGAAGAAGTTGGGTTAACCGACTGGAAAAAACACCGTCCAAACGAACTCTCGGGTGGCCAACGCCAGAGAGTCGCGATCGCGCGCGCGCTGGTGACCAAACCACAGATCGTGCTCGCCGACGAGCCGACGGCAAACCTTGACTCGACGACCGGCGAAGCGATCATTGAACTCATGAAAAAGATCAACCGGGAGCTTGCGACCACGTTCATTTTCTCGACACACGATACGGCAATCGTCGAGATCGCCGATCACGTCATCCGTTTGCACGACGGCTTGGTCATCGAGAACAAGAAAAACGACCGCGCCGAGGCCGATTCCGAATGATGCCGGTTCTCGTACGCATCGCGCTCCGAAATCTTTGGCAGCACAAAGGAAAGACATTGATAATCGGTACGATCGTCGCGGTCGGTGTACTCGTCTTGATCGTCGGGAACTCGCTGATGGAGACCGCGGCGCTCGGAATCCGTCGGGCCTTCGTCGACAACTACACGGGACACGTTTTTATTTCCGGTATTGCCGACGGCGATATTTCCCTGTTCGGTGTCCAGTCGGTTGGAGGCATCGACCGGACGCCGAGCCTTCCCGAGTACCGCGCGGTTGTCGATCGTCTAAAGGAGATTCCAGCGGTCGGACGAACAACCCCACAGATGTCGAGTTTTGGTCTCATGAGGCCCGATATACCCGGGTATGAAGGTCTTGAACGCGGCGAGTTTTCGGTGCTGTTCGGCGTCGATCCGGACACGTACTTTGAAATGTTTGAGAGTATCGAGATCGTATCCGGACGCTTGATGAGATCGGGAGAACGCGGAGTCATGATATCCGAAGACCGTGTACAGCGCCTCGAGAGCTCTACGCGTGATGCGCTCGACCTCGACGAGTACACGCTCGAACCGAACGAGCCGGTACGGATCGTGAGCGGCTTCATGGGCGGTTTGCCGCGCATTCGCGTCGTTCCGCTAATCGGGGTTTATCGAACAACCGCGATCAACGACGGCGTCGGATCGGACTTGATTTCGTACATCGACGCGCAAACCCTTCGTGCGCTCGAAGGACTCTCGGTCGGTATCACGGGAACCGCGGTAACCACCGCCGAAGAGACCGCCCTGCTTGACTCTTCGTTCGACGACGCGTTCGACGATGCGTTTCTCTTTGACATCGACGACGCGCCCGAGACATCTGAGCTCACGTCCGACGAAATCGAACGTTTATTCTCGGCGACCCCGGCGTCCGAGCCTGACAGTGAGGCTACGACCGGCCCGATCGAGTCGCTCGACACTTCGCGGCCGGCGGAAGCCGGAGCAGCGCCCGACACCGGTCCGTGGCAGTTCATCCTTGCCTACCTCGACAATCCGCGCGCGGATCGTGCGGTCGTGGCCGAGATGAACGCCTGGTTCGCCGAAAACGGGATCGCCGCGCACGCGGGTACCTGGGAAGCCGCCGCGGGACCGTTTGCGACGACAGCCGACTTGATTCGCGCTGTTTTTAACGCGGCGGTGATAATCGTCGGAATCGTCGCGGTCATCATAATCATGAACACACTCGTGATCTCGGTCATCGAAAGGACGTCGGAGATCGGCACGATGCGCGCACTTGGCGCGCACAAATCGTTCGTGTGGCGAATGTTCTTCACCGAGACGGTCACGATCACGACGGTGTTCGGTTCGGTCGGAATCGCCGCGTCGCTCGCGACGATCGGTATCTTGAATATGATCGGCATACCGGCGACAAATCCGTTTCTCACGGTACTGTTTGCGGGGCCGGTTCTACGTCCGGTTCTCTCGATAACCGCCGTTGTGTTCTCGGTCCTAATCGTCACGGGGATTGCGATCTTGTCGCATGTGTATCCGGTCTCGGTCGCGCTGAAGGTTCAGCCGATCAAGGCCATTCAGACGGAGTAGTCGAAATGGGAAGTATCCGCATGGCGATGAGGAACCTCAACCGCCAGAAAAAAAGAACCATGCTGCTCGGCGGTGCGATCGCGTTCGGGATTCTTGTCGTTACGGTGATCAACGGCTTCACCGGCGCTTTCGTCCGAAACGTCGGCGAGAACTTCTCGCATCTGCTCGCCGGCCATATCTTCATCGAAGGTGTAGAGAAGACGGATGACGGGCGCGAACGGTCAATTATCCGCGACGATGAGGAATTGACCTTGGCTATCGAAGCCGCGCAAATCCCGACTCAGTTTATAACGAAGAGGTCCGCGTTCAACGGTGCGGTAATCCTCCAGGGTCGGTCGGTTCGACAGAACATCGTCGGACTCGACTTTTCGGAGGAGACGTATCTGCGCGAACGGTTGATCCTCACCGCCGGCAGTTTCGAGAACATCGAAAGAATAAACGCTTCGTACCCGGCGAACGCGATAATCGTTACCGACCGAATCGCCGACCGCTTGAACGCCGAACTCGGCGACACGGTAATAGTCCGCATGAGCACTATCGACGGGCAACAGAACGTCGGAGACTTCATCATCGGAGCTATCAGCTACGATCCCGGCCTTGTCGGCTCGATCTCGTCGTACGCAGATATGCAGTACGTGAACGAACTCTTGACGATTAACCCCGGTGAGTATCAGACGATGGGGATCTTCCTCGACGACCTCTCGTACATCGATGCGTCGGCCGCCGCTTTGTTCGCGCAGCTCGAGCGGCGCCTCGATGTGTTCCCTCGCGCCTCAGTCGACGACGCGGCGGAGGCACAAAACCCCGTCATGGCGCTCTTCAGCCAGGCCGAGGAAGAACAGTGGGAGGGGTCGCGCATCAGACTGTACACGTTGAACGAGATTCTCTCGGAAGTTCAACAAATCGTCGTGATCCTGAACACCGCCGGATTCGTAATCCTCCTGATCCTTTTCTTCATCATCATGGTCGGAATCACGAACACTTTTCGCATGATCATGTACGAACGCGTGAAGGAGATTGGGACTATGCGCGCGCTCGGGATGCAGCGGGCCGGAGTGCGGCAATTGTTCCTGCTCGAAGCGTTGTTCCTCGCGATCGGTGGCGCTATCCTCGGGCTCGTCGGCGCGGGTCTTGTGATGCTCGTTCTCTCGTCGATCAACTTCGGCGCCGATTCGCAGTTCTTTCTCTTGCTCAAGAATGGTTACCTGACTTTCTCGGTGCCCCCGGCACAGGTTATTGGAAACATCGCGACTGTCTCGGTCCTCACGTTGCTCGCGGCGTTTTTCCCGACTCGGACGGCAGCGCGGATGAGACCCGTCGACGCCCTACGCGCGTGAGCGCAGATAGTTTCTGGAGGTTTATGTGAAAAAAAGTATGAAGAAAGGTATGGTTACACCGGCAGTAAAGGCCGTTGTGTGGCTTTCTATGTTTTTGGTCGCAACCGCGGCTTACGCGGCCGAGACGCCCGACCTCGAGAGGATTCTGGCCGATATCGACAGGCTCTCAAACTTCGACGATACGGATTTCTCGGCTGTCTACACGATAGTCGCGGAGAAGCCCGGCCAGGACCGGAGTGTCACTCAGGCACGATTGTTCCGGCGCGATCGACACGACCAGTTCGTCTTGTTGATCCTTCAGCCCGCCGTCAACCGAGGCCAGGGCTACCTTCAGGTCGACGACAACGTCTGGTTCTACGACCCGGACAGCCGCAGATTCGAACGAACGACGCTCCGTGACACCGTTCAGGACTCGAACGCACAAAACCGCGACTTCTCGCAGAACTCGCTTTCAAAAGACTACCGGGTCGCGTCGTGGCAGGCCGAGCGGCTCGGCAACTTCGACGTCTGGAGGCTCGATCTTGAAGCGCGTCACCGCGATGTGTCGTACGAGAAGATGAAAATCTGGGTCCGGCAAGACCAGAACATCGTGTTGAAACAGGAAGACTACAGCGTCAACGACCGCCTGATGCGTACGACGGTCTATCCACGCTACATCTCGGTCGGTAACCGCTTGATTCCGTCGCAGATCCTCATAGTCGATGAACTCGCCGAAGGCGAACGGACGCAAGTCACTGTAAGCGAGGCATCGGTTCAGACGATTCCCGATAACGTCTTCACCCGGTCGTATCTCGAGAGGGTGGCACGATGAGAGGCCTACACGCGCTCACGCGAAGCACGATGGCTTTTGTGTTGATTCTGTTCCTCGGCGCGCGATCGATGCCGGCCGACGACTTCGTGTTCGATTTTGACGATATGTTCGACGACGACATGATCGAGGAGGTCGACAACACCGATGACCAAGAGTATACCGACGCCTTTCTTGATGAAACGGGAATCACGTTCGGCGGCCGATTCTCTTCGTCGCTCCGGGCGATCGTGCGATGGCCCGAGTATCCCGACTCATTCGACGCCGTAAAAAACGCCGGCGAGGATTCGCTCGCCGCGAACATCGACGGCAGACTGTTCTTCGACGCGAGGCCGAATCGTGACTTCCGCGTGTACGGCAGCGCGCAAACCGCGTATCCATTCACGCAGACGACGCGTGTTCTCGCCGACGACGAGGTCACGACCGCGACGATTCGCGTCCCGAACATCTCGGTATTCGAACTCTTCTCGGACTTCGCGTGGCGAGATTACGCCTTTTTCCGCGCGGGCAAACAAACGGTGTCGTGGGGCACCGGTTTCTTCTTCTCACCCGCCGACGTTCTGTCGCTCGCCCCGATCGATCCCGAGGATCCCGAGCGCAGCCGCGAAGGTCCGATATCGATCCGCGTCCGCGTCCCGATCGACATTCATCAGTTCACGTTCTACCTCATCGCGCCGGAGTCTCTCGTCGACACCCCGAGTCCGTCGATCACTGACCTCGCGATCGCGCCACGCTTCGAGTTCGTCATCGGGCCCGGCGAGATCGGGATCGCGGGCTTCCTTCAGCAAGACCTCGCGCCGCGCGCGATCATGACCGGTAGTTTCTCGTGGCGCGATCTCGATATGTTCGGCGAAGCGGTTCTCCGGTACGGGTCGGAACGGACGTTCCTCGCAGAATCCGAACGCGAGACGTTTCGCCGGGACGACGGGGTTTACTTCGACGGTACCCTCGGCGTCAGGTACGTAAAAAACGACGTCTCGTTTATCGGCCAAGTCCTGTACAACGGCGATGGGTACGATGAGCCCGACATTCTTGGGTCGCTCGGCGAGGCGTTCTTCCGCCAACAGCAGGGTTCGCCGGTGCCGGCCGGTCCGACGTTGACTGTTGAGGATCTCACGCGAACCGGCCGCTGGTACGGCACGGTCTCGGCGGGCCACGCCGACGCGTTCGGCACCGATATCGGCGTCTCGGCGCTGCTGCAGGCCAACTTCTCGGACAATTCCGGGATCGTCGGTGTGACGCTCTCGCGTGAGCTCTTCACGGGGTTATCGGTCTCGGCGACGGCCAACGTCGCGTACGGTGAGGACGGAAGAGAGTTCACGCAAATCGGTCGGTTCGGTCTCTCAATCGCCGCGCAGTTCGGGACGACGCGTTTTTAGTACCGGGGGCCGCGTACGCGAGCCCTGCGTCACTTCTTCGAGTTGATCTCGAGAATGAGTTCCACCTCGCCGCGGCCGATCTTCACGGCCCGCGAGATCTCATCGACGTTCCAACCCTGCCGCGCGAGCTTCGTGACCGTGTCGCGGGCGGATAACGACGGTGCGCCTTTCTGACGCGGAGCCGCTTTGTTCTCGTCCTTCAGGATCGTCCCGAGCAGCTTAACCTGATCCTCGGCTTCCTGGCGGACCTCTTCGAGGCGCGTCTCGGTCCGCGCGAGCCACTCGCGCGCCGTGTTCAGCGACTCCATCCGCTGCTCGATGCTCCCGAGCGTCTTTTCGAGATTCGTGAGTTGCCGCGCCGCCTGGTCGGCCTCTTTTTTCCCGGCCGCGATAGACCGAAGCTGCGTCGATAGCTCTTCGACACGATCGGGTAACGTTTCGAGTTCCGACGAGATCTCGGTGAGCCTCGACTCGATGTTCTCGAGCGCCTGGAAGTTACGGTCCACCCCTTCGGTCGTCACGTCGATTATTCCGCGTTTCTTCTCGAGGCGTTCGAACCGACTCTCGACGTCCTTCTCGAGTTCCTCGAGATTCCGCAGCTGCGCTTGCATCGTCTGAACCGCGTCGTGATTGGCCGTAAGCGTTTCGAGCTTCAGATCGACCGTCTGCGAGAGACTCATAAGCTTCTTGTAATCATCGTCGAGCACGTCGATACGGCGCTTTTCGGCCATGAACTTCCCCAGTTTGTCCCCGGCTTCGCTCGCAAGTTTGCGGATCTTGCCGAACTGAGACTCGATCTCCCGAATCTCACCTCGTTGGCTCTCGACGCGCGTGATCGACGACTTGAGCTCCTCGATATTCTCGGTCAAAGAAATCTTGAGCGTGTCGGCGCGTTCGAAGATCTTTGTCTGTTCCGCAAATGCGCGCTGCTTTTTGTCTATCTCTTTGAGTGTAGCTGCGAGATCGTTCGTCTCATCGTGCAACTTCGCGAACATCCTCGTTTGCATCGTCGAGAAGTTATCGCGCGTCTCGGTCACGAATGACTTAAACTCTCGCGACGCGCCGGTCGCTTCTTCGATCAGATCGTGAGCATCGCGCTCGATCTGATTTTTCAGATCGTTGTAACGATGCGTGAAGTCCGACAGCGCGTCACGGGTCTTCTCCGCGAGATCAGAGCTCAACGTATCGAGGCTCAACGAGATCGCGTCCATCGTGTCGCGCTGCGAGGAAATCGCCGTGTCGACCGTCGAGATCGTCGACTCGAACTCGTCTTTGAGCCGGTCGATACGATCGTGAGTGCTCGACCTGAACGTCTCGAACTCGTTTTCGATCGCACGCGTATAGCGACCGAACTCGTCCTCAAATATTTGTCGATTTCGCTCTTCAATCTCGGTTATGTCGTTCCGTGCGGAACCTTCAAATTCGCGGATAGTCGTCTCGGTCGCGACGATCCGGTCTTTGACACCCGACTCAAACCGCTCGAACTGGTGCGAGACACGCTCCTGCAACTCGGCCAAAGAACCGCGCAGCTCTTCCGTGTACGCCGACTCGAGTTCGGTTCGCTTCCGGTTTCCTTCTTCTCCAATCACGTCGAGACGACGTGTAATCTCGGTCTGCCACTCAGTGACGCGCGACTCCATGCCGGCGCTCCGTTCGCGCAGATCCGTGAAAAACTCATCCTCGAATACCTTGAGCTTCTCCGACACGTTGTCGTACGCACGCTGCTTCAGCTCCGCGATTCCTGTCTCGATGCTCTGCATCTCGTCGCGGATCGCGCGCAAATGACCGTCCGCCTCGGATTTGTCGGCCGAACGCTGCTCGGCTAGTTCGCGTCCAAACGCATTGAACTCCTCGCGCAGGCGCGCGGTCACGCGATCCATCGAGTCGCGCAGGTTCCGCTCGAGGTCATCGAGGTCCGAATTGACCGATTCGATCCGGTTGAACCGATACGTCACCGAGTCTTCGTACTCCTCGAGGCGCTTCTCAACCGAAGAAACAACGTTCTTCTCGATGTTTTCGACCGCAGACGTGAGGTCGCGGCTCAGTTCGTTTCGGTGGCGAAGAATCGCCGACGATACGTCCGCGACATTTTTGGTCACCTCGGAATTGAGTTCCGCTATTCGCTGGTTTATCTCCGCCCGGATCTCCGCGACGCGACCGTTATCCGCATCGACGCCTTCCTTGACCTCCCGAACGTGTTCTTCAAAAATGGTCTTTGTATCTTCAGCGAGGCGTTTCCCATCCGCGTGCACCTCTTCGAGCTGATTCTCGAGCCCGGTTCGTGTTTCGACGATGTGCGCGTGAATCGTCTCGACGTTCTTGGCGATCTCGTCGGCAAACTCATCGAGCCGTCGCGCGGAGCTTTCGCGCGCCTGCGCGACGCCTTGCTCCAACTCACGCTGCATCGCTTCGGTCGCGCTCTCGACATCGCGTGAAATCCGATCAAACTCGCGCCGGACGGTATCGTCGGTCTCACCGAGCCTCTTCTTGAGTTCCTCGATGCTACTCGCGACGCCGCCTTCGTACTCGTCGATCCGCGCGCGCGTCTCTTCGATGTGCCGATCGATCGTCTCGCAGTGCCGCCGGTGCGCCTCCGAGGACGACTCGTTCAGCGACCGCACTTGTTCCTCGAGTTCCGAAATGTAGTTGTTCGTCCGTGTCGTCCAGTCGTCGACGCGTTTGCGCAGTTCCTCGAACATTCCGTCGATTTGCTCGTGCGACGCCGATGCGGACTCGTTCAACTCGGTTACGCGTTTGTCCATCGCGATCCGAACTTCGTCGGTACGCTTGATCAACTCCGCCTCGAGAGCCGCCGTGACTTCCGACGCGCGCTCCTGACCTTCGTTGTCGGCCTGGGAAATCCGGTCCCCGGTCGTTCGCTCCAGCTCGTACAACGCGCTTTCGAGCGAGTCGGCCTTTTCATCGAGATCGGCTTTGATCTCTTTGAGATTTTCTACGCCGTCAAGCCGATATTTCTCGAAGTCTTCAAGAACCGAATCGCGGGCGGTTTCGAGCTCTGCGCGCGTAAAATCGATCCGTTCCGAGAGCTCCCCGCGGGCCTTCTCGACCTCGGAGGTGATTGTCTCTTTGAGTCCGGCGAGCGCGTCGGTCTGAAAGGTCCGTCCTTTTTCGGCGAGTTCTTCGAGTCTTTCCTCGTACTGCCGCTCGACGCCCGTGATATTCTCGCGGAAAAGCTCGACGCTGTGATCGGCCCGCGCCACCTCGGCGGAGAACTCTTCACGGATCCGTTCGGCGTCGAGAGTCGCCTGCTCGAGCAGCCGGTCGTATAACTCGCGGAGGTCGGACTCGGTCGAGTCGCCAAAACCGCGAGCGCGATCTTCGAGGTCGGACACAAAACTCTCAAACTCGTGTACGCGCGCCTCGGCGCTACCGATCTGTTCTGTGAGGCTCTCGGCTTTTTCGTCGATGCGAAGCAGCGCAGTGTCGCGTACGACGTTGAGTTTTTCTTCGTTGGAAATCTCGAATGCGTGAACGATCGACGGAACCTTAGATTCGAGCTCTTCCATGCGGGCTTGAGCCGCTTTGATCCGTCGCCCGACCTTGTCGACGTATTCAGACTCGTCACGAACTCGGTTGATGTTCTCCTCGGCTCGCCGCGTCATCTCGACGAGTTCGTCTACGGTCCGGTCGTACTCGTCGATCTTCTTCGTCACGGCAGCAAAGGCATCGGCGCGCTCGCTGAGACCCTGCTCGCCGGATTGCAGGCGTTTGAGAATCTCGCGCGCGGCCCGCTGATGGACTTCGAGCTCGATGCCCATGTCCTTGATCATCGTGGCTTTGTCTTGAACGATTCGGTCGAGTTCACCCTCGGCTTTTTCGACGTACCGTTTGACCTTTTCTAAGGATCGGTTGTTCTTGTCGAGCTGCCGATATACGGATAAGAGTATCACTACGACGAGTAATACGATTGCGTGGCCCAACATATTTCCCTCTCCCAGGTTCTATGTTGGCAGAAGTATATACTACTCTTTGCGCGGTTGTACAGCGATTATTCCGACGTAGGCAGCCGCGAATCGAGCCACTCGGCGAGTTCACAAAAGCGCGAAAACGTGAAATCCGCGGTGTTCGGCTTCCCCGATGTGATGTGCGCGGTGTGCATGCCCGCGCGTTGTGCGCCGACCACGTCGTACTCGTACGAGTTCCCGACAAAGAGAATCTTCTCGGGGGAGACGCCGAGACATTCGGCAGCCGCGGCAAACGGTTCGGGGTTCGGCTTCAAGTATCCGGTTTCCTCGGCCGAGATCAAACAGTCCCACAGACCGTCGAGGCCCAGAATCGCCATTTTTTTCCGTACCGGGAAGTCCGACACCACGGCAAGCTTCGCGCCTCGTTCACGGATCATCGTGAGGACTTCGCGCGCGCCGGGGTACAGTTTCACTTTGTGTAGAACGGCCTCCCACTCCCGGTAGATGACGCGATCGATTAACTCACGCGCCTCGGGCGTACCGATGCCGAGCGCCTCAGCGAGTCTGTCGGCCTGGACACGGTAAAAATCGCCGATCGGTCTGATTCGCCGCAGCTCTTTTCTCACGATACGGTAGTTATGAAGGAGTCGTGCGTGACGGAGCGCGAAAAAAAACGAACGCCGATACATAGCGGCGTTCGGATACAACGTTCCGTCCACGTCAAAAGCTACAGCCGAATACATCCCGCACACCCGTCCTGTGTTACCGTATCTGATCCGAGCGGATAATCAACGGGAAAATCGCCGTCGACGTTGTCCTGCCCGGGTTGAAGCGCCACTGCCGAACTG
>PXBQ01000538.1 GCA_003566875.1 Spirochaetaceae bacterium
GGGATCCCCGGTTACCTACCGCAATCGCTCTCAGGCACTCGGCAAGGAGTTCGACGTCCGCGCATTCTCTCCCGAACGCGGCCTGTTTGCGACCGTCGTGAGTGAAGTGGTGGTGTGAATGAAGGCTCAGACCGACTCGCGACTCATGACACGACGGAGGCTGTACGCGAACGTTGCATCGAACCACCGGCGTGCCTTGACTAAGGGCCGATCGAACTGGCCATTTACATTGTATTCAGGGGGGCGTATTATTGGACCATGATGGTGCGTTACGTTTACTGGCAAGAAAAGGACCAGTGGCTTGGGTATCTCGAAGAGTTTCCTGATTATTGGACTCAAGGGGAAACGGTCGAGGATTTGAAGGATCATCTACGGGATCTTTATGACGATCTTTCCCAGGACCGGATTCCCGAAGTCCGCCGCACTGCGGAGCTAGAAGTCGGTTGAACCGAAGGGACCTCGTCAAACAACTCGAAGCGGCGGGATGTGTGCTGATCCGTCACGGCGGCAAGCACGATTGGTACCGCAATCCAACGACCGGAATGGCGCAGCCCGTTCCGCGTCATAAGGAAATAAACGATATTCTGGCAAAGCGCATCTTGAAACAATTGACGGTTTGAGGAATTTCGATCGATCAAAAACTAGTGGATCGTGTCAAATGACGTGCGTTTCTCCCGAGCGCTTAACATCGGTAGCATATTGTGCCGCGCCGGTCCATCCCGAGTGCCTCTTTCAGGCACTCTCGTAGTGCGACGATCAGTTCCTTGCGGCTCCGTTCCTGGCGTTCTCACCGGAGACTTCCACATTCCGACCGTACCGCTACCCGTCACGCTTTATCACGACAGCGAAGTCTTCCACGAGAAAAGTACACCAGAGTGTCGGCGCCGGAACGAACATCCCGCTACGGAATCCAACCGATCGACACCGTTCAGCCAATAAAAAAGCCCCCTGACCGGGAGCTTATCGTCGTTCCGTGAAATACTTCCTGCCCGAAAGAGGACTTGAACCTCCACGGGGTTACCCCCACTAGAACCTGAATCTAGCGCGTCTACCAGTTCCGCCATTCGGGCATTGTCCTGACCCGGTTGACTCTACGGAATTCCGGTGCCGCTGTCAATCCCTATTTCCCGTTACGCAATACCGTGCGTCCGACCGGAACACTCGCACCCGAAAAAAAGGCGCCGCACGAGGCGGCGCCTTGCCTTACAAGAGCCTTCCAGCCCGGATCAGTCTGCGATCCAGACCTGCGGCATGAACATCGCCGGGTGCGGCGGTGTCGCCGTGTCCCACCACCAGTCGGGGACGTTCCTCATCCGGTTGTGGACGATCGCGTATCCCGGTGGCCACCGGCTGATCCCGATCGTGTACAGCATCTCGTAGTGCTGATCGAACACGTTCTTCATGATCTCGGCTTGTACGGCCGGATCGGACGCCGCCTGAAGCGCGTCCTGCCACTCAAACAGTTGTTTGATGTGGTCGGGCGGCTCTTCGCCACCTTCGCCACCCGTGTTGTACCACACACCCCACGGGGGGCCCATCGCGGACCATCCGCCCGTTCCGGGGAAGTAGTGCGCCAACCGGCCGATCACGAGACCACCACCGATGCCGTGCCACGCTCCGGTGTCGTGCTGATTCGCGTTCACGAGCTCGACGTGAGCCGCGATCGTGCGCATGCGCGGTGTCGCGTACACGCCTACGTCGCGCCAGTACTGCGACATGAGCTCGGTCAGGTCGGCGTAGTGCGGCATCGAGTCGGCCGACGACTCGATAAGCACCTCGAGTCTGCGTCCGTCGGGCCGCAGTCTCCAGCCGTTTGAGTCGCGCTGGCTGAGCCCGATTCCGTCGAGCAATCGGTTTGCAAGGTCAGGGTCGTACTCGAGGTAACCTCGCGCGTGTCGCTCGTGGTAGAACGCGCTCGCCGGGAGCGGAGAGCCTTGCGCGGGTTCACCGAGTCCGAAGTAGATGAGCTCTATGATCTCTTCTCGATCGATCGCGTGCGAGAGAGCCTTCCGGAAGTCCGGTTCGCGGAAGATCGCGCGTTTTACCGGATCCTCGTGCGTCTGGTTGAAGTGCCAAACCGAGACGTTTGAGCTGTCGTTCCGAAGCTCCGCGAAGTGGTAGTTCCCTTGTTGCATGTTCTCCGCGAAGAGCGGGCGGTTCGTGACGGTGTTCACGTATCGCGGCAGGAGATCGAACTCGCCCGCGAGAGCCTGGATAATCGCAACCTCGGTGTCCGGCGCGATCGCGATGCGCAGTGTGTCGACGTACGGTAACTGGTTGCCCGCCGTGTCGACCTTCCAGTAGTACGGATTCCGTTGAGCGATCTGTTGGTCGCGTCCGCGTGGCGTCGTGAGTATCCACGGGTGTAACACGGGCCGGTTGATGTCGTCGTAGTAGATCGCCGCAAAATCATGGAGTTCGAACCACGCGTCGTACCCGGCGTCGCGGACCCGCCGCGCCAGTTCATCGGGATCGGCGTAATCGGCGTGGAACTGTTTCAGGTAGTGCGCCGGCCGAATGATGTCTAGGCCACCCGGGCTTGCGAGGTGGAACAGGAACGTTCCGAACGCCTCGGCGAACTTGAACCGGACCGTGTAGTCGTCGATCTTTGTGACGACTACCGGCTCTCCGCCGTGTCGCCAGACCGCGGGGATCGTCGGGTTCAGATCGGTGTTCAAGATCATGTCTTCGTACCAGTACATGATGTCGTCGGCGGTAAACGGTTCACCGTCGGACCACCTGATGCCTTCCCTGAGGTAGAACGTGAACTCCGTGTCGTCAGGGCTGACTTCCCACGCGCGCGCGAGATTAGGTTCCGGAACACCGTATCCGGTCTGTGTCGGCCACGCGATCAACGGCTCGTACCCGAGTTGACGCGTCAGCGTGAAGTCGTCGTTGCTCGTCTTGAACAACCTCATTTCTCCGCCGAATCGGCCGACTTCGTCGAACGGTTGCACGACGAGTGGATTCGTCGGGAGCCGTTCTTCAAGCGGCGGCAGTTCGCCGGCCGCGACGAGCCGCGCGAGCATCGGCGACTCGTTCCCGTCGGCGACGGCAGGATCGTCGACTTTCGCAGCCTCGGCCTTACCGCCCGCGAACGCGACCGCCGAGCCGATCAGAAACAGCGCGAGCGCGATTGCCGTGGCCTTGCCGCAGAGCGCGAGTAGCGCCGTGCGTCTCCGTGTACGTTGCGTCATGGATGCCTCCTTCTTGACGCCACCGTCGACCGTCTTTTTTTGCCCGCCTGTCTCTCCGTGAGACGACGGATCGGTCGTCGGCCGGGTGCCGGCACACGCCGGTCACCCGTTTCGAGGCACGTAATTCACAGGCTTATCGTCGATGAATCGCGTGCAATCGAGTAACCTGGCTACCATTCTCGACCCCAAATTCCTGATCTGTCAAGTCTTTTTTGTTTTTTATCACATGTTACCGGTAGGTGTTTCATTTAGTGAAACATGAAAAGAAAAAAATTGACGGGTGCGAATTTCCGTGCAATAGTTCGTAGAGGAGACCCATAGGAGCCGACGAAATGAGCGACGTGATACTCGACATTGAGGACCTTCGTACGTACATCCCGACTCCCGACGGCATAGTTCGGGCAGTGAACGGCGTTTCACTTTCGGTGCGCCACGGTCGGACGCTCGGTATTCTTGGCGAAAGCGGGTGCGGGAAGACGATGACCGGGCTTTCGATCATGCGAATCACACCTGATCCCGGACGCATCGTCGATGGGAAGATTTTATACGCTCCGAAAGGCGGTGGAGCACCGGTTGATATCGCGAAACTCGAACGCGAGGGCAAGGAGATGGCGCACATTCGGCGGCGCGAGATCTCGATGATTTTCCAGGAGCCGATGACCGCGTTCAGTCCCGTGTACACGATCGGGAATCAAATTACCGAAGCAATCATGTTGTACGACCCGAACACGGACAAGAAGGCCGCACGCGCGCGGTGTCTTGAGTTACTGCGCGATGTGGGTCTTCCGGAGGCGCATCAACTCATCGACCAGTATCCGTTCGAACTGAGCGGAGGCATGCGCCAACGAGCGATGATCGCGATGGCTCTCGCGTGCGATCCACGTTTGCTGATCGCCGACGAGCCGACGACCGCGATCGACGTAACGATTCAGGCGCAGATCATCGAGCTGTTGAAGTCTCTGCAACAGAAGTTCGGGATGGCAATTATCATCATCACGCACAATCTCGGAGTCATCGCCGAGATGGCCGACGACGTCGCGGTGATGTATCTCGGAAAAGTGGTAGAGTCCGGAACGATCGACGATATACTTGAAAACCCGAAACACCCGTACACGCAAGCTTTGATGCGTTCGATTCCCGGGACCGCGCCGCGGCACTCCGAGCTCGCGGTGATACCCGGTACGGTGCCACGCGCCGACAGGATTTTGCCCGGCTGCGATTTCCAGCCGCGGTGCTCACAGTGTCTCGAACACTGTGACAAAAAGAAACCCGGCACGAGCCCGGTCTCGGATGGACACGCCGTACGGTGTTTCTTGTACAGCGACGTTGAGGAGTACGATCCGACGCCGGAGGAGGTGATGTCTCGTGGCTGAATCGCAAAAGCTGCTTGAAATCAAGAACCTCAAGAAGTACTTCCCGATTCGTACCGGTTTCTTCCGGCGCGTACACGGGTACGTGAGGGCGGTCGACGACGTCTCTTTCGATCTCTACCGCGGCGAGACTCTCGGCGTGGTGGGAGAGTCCGGGTGTGGGAAGACCACGCTGATCAAGACGATCATCCGCGCGATCGACCCGACCGAAGGTTCGATCGTTCTTCACGGCAAGAACGGCGAGACGCACGACGTCGCAACGGCCGACAAAACGACGCTCCGGGCGCTGCGTCGCGATATCCAGATGGTTTTCCAGGATCCGCAC
>PXBQ01000233.1 GCA_003566875.1 Spirochaetaceae bacterium
ACCGCGGGCAGCGTGACCGTCGAGCGCGCGATTGCCGAGCGCCGATCGGTCCGGCGGTACGCGCCCGGCGCGCTATCGCTCGCCGAGCTCGGGCAGCTTCTGTTCGCGGCGCAGGGCGTGACCGAAGCGCGCACCGGGTACAGGGCGTCGCCCTCGGCCGGCGCGACGTTTCCGCTCGAACTCTACGCCGCGGTCGGCGAGGTGAACGGGCTTGCCGCCGGGCTGTACCGCTACGTTCCGGCGTCGCACGAGCTCGTACTCGTGAACTCTGACGATCCTCGTGACGCGTTGTACGGCGCGGCGCTCAGGCAGCCGATGATCCGCGACGCTCCGGTCGTGCTGGTGATGGCCACCGTGACTGCACGGACCGCCGAACGGTACGGTGAGCGCGCCGAGCGGTACGTCGCGATGGAAGCCGGCCATGCCTCGCAGAACGTGTACCTGCAGGCGACCGCGCTCGGCCTCGGCACGGTCGCAGTCGGCGCGTTCGACGACCGTTCGATCGCGCGAGCCCTCAGTCTTCCCGACGGTGAAGACCCTCTCTACCTCATGCCGGTCGGACGGCGGGAGTAAGAGCGGCTCCACCGGACGTTCCAATACGGCACTTGGATGTGATCCTGGATGCCGGGTAAGTCGGCTCATGCACCACGGTCCAACCGTGAATCAAACTGGACCTCGAGACGGGGATCCCCTGGGCAGGCTACCGCTCACTCAACTCTCCGTTCGCGCTGGCGATTGAGCCACGCCGCGAAGAGCGGGTCGACGACCGACCAGGCGCCGTCGGGATCGGCGCGTTCGATCAGGTCGAGTTCCTCGAGTCGGCGCGAGGCGTGCTGAACGCCGCCGATCGAGCCGAGGTTGTGCGCGGCGACGTACGACGAGGCGAGTAGGTGCTCGGTCGGCTCGCGCGCGAGCGCCTGAAGTAGTCGGCGTTGGCCCGGAGGGAGGCCCAACACCGTCGCTTCGAACACCGGTCGTTCTGTGCCGAGAAGCCGGTCGTACGCTGCGGCTATCGTCTCGGTGTCGATTTTCTCCGCGAGTTCGTACGCGAGAAACGCGAGCTTTTCGGTGTAGTACGGGTGCGACGCACCCGCGGCGACGAGTTCGATCGCGGCGTCCAAACTACACTCTCGCCCGGCGTCGGTGAACTGCGTCCGGACAAACGCCGCGAGTTCGTCTTCCGGAAGCCGCGGCAACGGATACGCGATCGCGCTCTGAAAGAACGGCCGCTGTCGGTCGTTGAACATTCCGAGCAGGATCCGGCGCCGACTTCCGATGAAAAAGTACGAGGCCCTGTGGTTCTGGATCCGAGTCCTGAACGCGGATTCGATCTGTAGCGCCTGATCGAGCGAGACGATCTCTTGAAACTCGTCGAGCGCGACGTGCACCGGCGACTCGATCTGTTCGATGAACCGCCCGAAACTTTCGAGCGTTTCCTCGAGCAACCGGATCCCGCGACGTTCCGCCGCGGCTGTCTCGACGCTCAAGCTGAACCCGCTCTCGGGATCGGGTTTGAGCACCGGGCGAAACGACCGGATCGTCGTGAGCGCCTTTTTCCAGAGCGGCTCGCGCCCATGAGTGAACGCGAACACGCCGTTCGCGAGGCGCGCGGCCACCTCGTCGACCGAAGACACCCCAAAAAAGTCGACAAAAACCGTAACGGCCCCGCGGGCCGCGAGATCCCGCTGAATGCGCCGAACGAGCGATGTCTTTCCGTACCTTCGCGGCGAGTACAGGACTACGTTCGCGCCGCTCTCAGCGAACGATGTGAGCTCCCTGATTTCGATCGACCGGTCGCAAAGTGGTCGGTCGTCGGGGATCACTTGAAGGTAAAACGGATTTGCCATAGCCCCTCCGCAGATCTTGTTATTGCTATACCATTATTATATAACAATAACCGTAATGCAGCAACGTTGATTCTGCGCCGAATCGTCAAAATCCGGGTTCCGATGTTTCCGAGTCCGAGCACGATCAAGAGCACCAAACCCGGTATCAGAAAATCCGCGAAAGGCCCATACGCTAACGCCTCGGTGGAAATTCCCAGAGGCGCAACCGGGTTGGTCACTGCGGATAGCCCGCCGAGCACGCCTAAACCTGATAAAATAGCTTTACTTTTAAGAGTGTCTCTTGTTATTCTCAGAAGAACGGGGGGATCACTTGAAGATTCGATCAGCGGCTTTTTCGGTATTTTTGATTATTGTGTTTGTTATTCTTGGATGCAACAACCCGACCGGGGCGGACCCGACGACGGCGAACGGATTTTTTGTGACGTACAGCGCGAACAATGCGGAGTTTGGAACGCCTCCAATCGACGACACTGCGTACTCCGTCGATCAGGACGTAGCGGTCGAACGCAACTACGGTGGGCTCGAGCGAGACGGATTCGGTTTTTCCGGGTGGAACACCCACGCGGACGGCAGCGGCGAACACGTGTTGATTGGCGAGGTTTTTGCGATGCCGGCGCACGACGTCACGTTGTACGCGATGTGGGGAAATCCTGAACCGTGCTACCTGGTGAACGCAGCGATCGGCGCAATCGTGAGTTACGTGTCTTCGGGGGAAGGTTGCTCCGAGATCGATATACAGATCCCACCGGTGGTCCACGGCGTTTTAATCCGGGTGATCGCGGGTGGAGCGTTCATTCACCGCGGTCTGACGTCGGTAGACATTCCGGACACCATCGTCGAGATTCACGACTGGGCGTTTAACAATAACGAGCTGTCGCACGTCACCCTGCCGCGCGATCTTGTCTCGATCGGCGACTATGCCTTCGCCCGAAACAACATAGAAAGCATCACGTTCGGTGCCGCCGTGAAACACATCGGTGCGTACTCTTTCTTTATGAACGAACTTGATAACCTCGTTGTCCCGCACGGGGTGGAGACGATCGCTCGCGGTGCTTTCAGCGATTCCGGGATGAATACGCTTACTGCGGTCGAGGTCCCGGGATCGATCGCTGCCGTCTCGACGGGCGCTTTCAGCGGCAATAAAATCCATACGCTAATCCTGCACGAAGGCATCGAGACTCTCGTGCTCGGCGCATTCGGAAACAATGAACTCACGAGCATTACGATCCCAAACTCGGTCACGAAGGTCGGGCACGGTGTATTCGGGAACAATGACCTGACCACGGTTACGATAGGAGCCTCGGTCGAGATCGCAAACGACCACTCGCTCGGGACTCACGGCGATTCTTTTCGCGCATACTACATCGAAAATGAACTTCAGGCCGGGATCTACTCCTTCGACGGCGTAGCGTGGAGTCGCGACGCGGGATCGTGACCCTCGATCGAAAACACGGCAGCGACTCGGATCAGATCCCGTCCGGTTCTCCCTCTCCCCACTCGTGCCGCACCTCGTAGCGCATCGCCTTCAACAGACTTCGGACCATCAGGACCATAACGACGGCGAAGGGGAGCGCTGCGATAATTGCCATGCGCTGGAGGGCCTCCAGCCCTCCGGCGACCAGGAGCACCGCCGCCGCCGTCGACTGGATGAGGCCCCAAATCACCTTTTTCGCGATTGGAGGATTGAGATTCCCGTTGGAGCTCATCATCGCGAGAACGTAAGTCGCTGAGTCGGCCGACGTGACGAAAAAGATCGTGAGCAGGATCACGGCCAGGATACTCAGAACGCCCGAAAGCGGATAGTAACTGAATAGCTCAAAAAGGGCGCCGGGAACGTTCGCGACGGCCGCCGACGCGAACTCGATACCGAGCTGTAGCTCAAGGTGAAACGCGGCGCCGCCGAAGACCGCGAACCACAGAAAGGTAAGAAGCGCCGGAACGAGCAGCGCTCCGAGCACGAACTCCCGAATCGTCCGCCCACGCGAGATGCTCGCGACGAAGAGGCCGACAAAAGGCGACCACGAGATCCACCACGCCCAGTAGAAAAGGCTCCACGACTTGGTCCACTCGTAGCCCTCGAAGGGATTGGTGCTGAGGCTCAGCGTTAAAAGCTCCCCAAGATACTCGCCGAGCGTTGCGGCGAAGATATCCAGTATGTACGACGTCGGCCCGACCACGAGCATGAAGGTCAAAAGAATTATCGCGAGAAAGACGTTCGTCCGACTCAGGATCTGCACGCCTCGGTCGATCCCACTCGCGCTCGAGATCATGTAGAGGACGGTCACGATCGCGATTACGACGAGCGTCGTCGTAGTGTCCTGAGGTAGAGGGATGACACTGGAGACACCGCCGGTGATCTGTAGCGCACCAAGGCCCAAACTGGTTGCGACGCCAAAGACCGTTGCGAGGATCGCCAGGATATCGATCGCCTTACCGACCGGTCCGTAAACTCGGTCTCCGATGAGCGGGTAGAATGTGCTCGAGATCAGCGGTGGCATTCCTCTACGAAACGAGAAGTAGGCGATCGCCATGCTCATGACGATGTAGATGGCCCACGGGTGAAAACCCCAATGGAAAAAACTGTGTTGCATCGCGAACGCGGCCGCACGGCCGGATCCGCCGGCGATATGTTCCGGAGGGTTCAGATAGTGGCTCATCGGCTCGGCCACTCCCCAGAATATGAGTCCAATCCCCATACCCGCGGCGAACAACATGCTGAACCACGCGAAGTAGCTGTACTGCGGCTTCTCGTTGTCCGCGCCGAGTTTGATCCGGCCGTATTTGCTCAACGCCGCGTAAAGCGAGAACACCAGAAAGAGGAACGCCGCAAGCAGGTAACCCCATCCGAAGTTGTCGATTATCGCAGAATGAACGGTCTGCGACAACGCATCCATGCCGAGTGGGGAGATGATTCCTGCGGCTACAAACATCACGACTACGGCGACGGCCACGACGAAAACGATGTTCCGGGCGATCATCCCGCACCTCCTTCGGGCAGGTACGCTCGGCCGATAATGAATACCG